>DASSUA010000611.1:0-16446 GCA_035707525.1 Pseudonocardiaceae bacterium | reverse complement strand
GGATTTCCACGGGCTGGCGGACATGGTCACAGTCGTACCGGTCTGAACGGCCCCAAGCGCCATTCGGGAATCTTGGGGCGCTCGGCCCAGGGCGGAGTCGTCGCCGTGGCCCGGGTAGAACCACGTGCCGTCAGGCGGTTCCCGAAGACCCGCTCCTCCAGGTCGTCCATGAGCGAGGTGAAAGTCTCCGGCGACCAGGTTTCCCTGGACCTCCAGGGAACAGCGAATCACGTTGGCGGGCAACAAGGTTCTCTTGGGGCAAGCGACCATAGCGCGTCCATCGGTAGCGCTCTGATCTTCGGGCCAAATGGGAGGGTTTGCTGCCCGGTGTAGAGGACGTAGCCGGCAATGAAGCGGTCGCCGACCAGGCTTGCCAGGTTGCGGAGACCGCCGAGGTCTTCGGTGCGAACAGTGGCTCCTGCCTTGACTTCGACGCCGATGATCCTGCCGTCTGGGGTCTCGATTACGACATCGACTTCGAGCCGGTCCTTGGTTCGGTAGTGGTACAGCCGGGCTCGTTCATCGGACCAGGTGAGTTGCCGGGCCAGCTCCATGGCGACGAAGTTCTCCAGCATCGGCCCCGCTGCTCCTCCTGGTTCGCCCAGTCGGTTGGCGGTCTGCCCGACGAGGTGACAGGCGATCCCCGAGTCGACGAACGCCAACTTGGGTGTGCCGACGGCGCGTTGCGTTTGTCCTGAGGCCCAGGCCGGAATGCTCTTGATGAGGAAGACCGACGACAGTAGCTCCAAGTATCGCACCAGCGTCGTCCTCGGGATCCCTGACTCGCCGGACAACGCCGCGGGAACGAGCAGGCCCCCGGCCCGCCCCGCCAGCATCGTCAGGAGCTTCAGCAGGTCGCCTCGGCGCTCGATGTTCGACAGTTCGAGAACGTCCCGTTCGATCAACGTCGTGAGATAGGAGTCGAAGAATGCGGCACGGCGGCGGGGAGCGCGGCGGACGGCCTCCGGAAAGCCGCCTATCACGGCACGCTCGAGATAGTCCCGGCGCCGCAGCGTAGAGGTGCGGTCGAGGTGGGGCCCATGTTGGAATGCGGCATCGATGAACCGGTCTGGTAGGCCGCTGATCTCGCCCTGCGAGAACGGCCAGAGCTCGATCACCTCCATCCGGCCGGGCAACGCGTCCGGGAGTGTCCGCAACGCCAGAATCCGGGACGAGCCGGTGAGCAGGAAGCGCCCCGGGGTGGGGTTGAGGTCCACGGTCACCTTGATCGCGCGGAGCAACTCCGGCGCGAGCTGGATCTCATCGATGACCATGAGCCCGTCGCGGTCGACGAAGCTGACCGGGTCATCCTTGGCGGCTTGCAGTGTCGGCAGATCGTCCAGCAAACGGATGGTGGCGCCCGGCAGACGGCCTGCGGCCAGCCTGGTGAGGGTGCTCTTGCCGGCTTGCCGCGCGCCGTTGATGAGGACGACCCGGGTGTCAGCCAGCGACTCCGACACCACGGCCTCAGCATGACGTGGCACCAGGCCGGGAAGTTCAGTCACGGTCCGATTGTGGCCCAGCGGCATGATCGATGGTCATCTGGACGCCTGGTCCGTGGTGAGATAGCCGCTCCAGCGGCGGCCACCTAGCCGCTATCGCCGAGGCGAAACGTTGCCGAACGGCCATCCGGAACATGCCTAGGCCAGGGTGCGGCCGGCGGGCTGCGAGTCGAGTCGTCCCCCATGGCCCGGGTAGAACCACGTCTCATCGGGCAGTTCCCCGAAGACCCGCGTCTCCAGGTCGTTCAGCGAGTTGCCCGAACGTTGACACCGGCGACGTACAACCATATGGTTGTACGAGTGATGATCGCCCCGCCCGACTTCGACCGCATCTTCGGCGCGCTGGCGGACGCCACCCGCCGGGACATCGTGCGGCGTGCGGTCGACGGCGAGGAGGGGGTGGCGGAGCTGGCCAGCCACTACCCCATGAGCTTCGCGGCCGTGCAGAAGCACGTCGCGATCCTCGAGCGGGCCGGGCTGGTCACCAAGGAGCGCGTCGGGCGCCGCAAGGTCGTCCGCACGAACCCCGAGGCGCTGCGCGTGGCGCGCGACCTGCTCAACCGGTACGAGGAGCTGTGGCGCGGGCGGATCGACCGCATGACCGCGCTCGTCGCCGAGCCTTCAGGCACGACTTCCAGAACGGAGACCGACCAATGACCGTTACCGCCGTCCGCAAGGACACCGACTCGCTGACCATGACCCTCGACGCCGAGTTCGACGCCTCGCCCGAGCGGGTGTGGCAGCTGTGGGCCGATCCGCGCCAGCTCGAGCGCTGGTGGGGCCCGCCGACCTTCCCGGCCACCGTGACCTCGCACGACCTGCGCACCGGGGGCCGCGTCGAATACCACATGACCGGGCCCTCCGGCGAGCAGCCGTGCGGCTACTGGGAGATCATCGAGGCCGACGCGCCGCGCCGGCTCGTCTTCCGCGACGGCTTCGCCAACGCCGATGGAACCCCGAACTCCGACCTGCCGCTCACCGAGGCCCAGGTGACGATCGCGCCCATTGACGCCGGGCGGACCCGGATGACGATCCACTCCGTCTTCCCCGACGCGGCGGCCATGGAGCAGCTGGTCAACATGGGCATGGAGGAAGGACTCAAGCAGGCCGTCGGCCAGATCGACGCGATCCTCGCCGAGGACGCCGTCGCCCGGACTTAGGAGGGACACCATGACCACTGCGACGACCGAACCGACGACCAAGACCCTGGACGTCCCGGGTGCCACGCTGACCTACGACGTCCGCCGCGGCACGACACCCGCCGGCGAGCCGATCCTGTTCCTGATCGGCTCGCCGATGGGCGCCGCCGGCTTCGGCACGCTGGCCGGACACTTCACCGACCGCACGGTGATGACCTACGACCCGCGTGGCTCCGAGCGCAGCCAGAAGACCGATCCGACGGGCCGGTCCACGCCCGATGAACACGCCGACGACCTGCACCGGCTCATCCAGGCGGTCGGTGGCGGCCCGGTCGACCTGTTCGCGAGCAGCGGCGGCGCGGTCAACGCGCTGGCGCTCGTGGCCAGGCACCCGGAACAGGTGCGCACCCTCGTGGCGCACGAGCCGCCGCTCGCCTCGCTCCTGCCCGACCGCGAGCACGCGCTGGCGGTCGTCCGTGCCATCCACGAGACCTACCAGCGCGGCGGCTGGGGCGCGGGGATGGCGCACTTCATCGCCATCACCAGCCACGAGGGACCGTTCACCGCGGAGACCGCCGGCCGGCCGGCGCCCGACCCCGCCACGTTCGGCCTGCCGACCGAGGACGACGGCACGCGCACGGACGTGATGCTCGCCCAGAACCTGATCACCTGCACCCACTACGAACCGGACTTCGACGCCCTGCGCGCCGCGCCGACCCGGATCGTCCTCGCCGCCGGCCAGCAGTCGCAGGGCCAGCTGGCCTGCCGTGGCGCCATCGCGGCCGCCGAACGGCTCGGCACCGAACCGGTGATCTTCCCGAGCCATCATGGCGGGTTCCTCGGCGGTGAGTACGGCCAAGCCGGCGACCCCGACGCCTTCGCCGCCAGGCTGCGGGAGGTCCTCGCCCCGCGCACCTGATTGAATCGATCGGCCTCGCGCACCGCCTAGCGGCCTTAGTCTGGCCTTGGTCTGGCCTTGGTCTGGCCTTGGTCTGGCCTTGGTCGCTAGGCGGTGCGGTTAGATGGCCGCCCACTCGTGGTTACCTGGCCGGGGGCCACCAGTTGCAGGCGCGCCACCCGGAAAGTTCGAGCGCACCTACACAAGGGCCACGCCGCGTAGGCTACCCGTATGGCAGGAAGCAGGACGCGTGGTCGGGGCCCGACCCGTGGGCGCGGTGGAGCCAAGAGAGGCCGATCCTCGCTCAATTGGGCGAACCTGCCGCCGGACTCCTTGCCTTTGCTGTTATTTCCTGCGGACCTGCTTGGCCTGGACGCTCCCGAACGGGCCCGGGTCGAGATTGACTTCGTCATCACAGACGCCCGTGGCGACGAGTTACTGCGATTGCAGCTTCAAATGACCCGGCGGTTACGAGGTGGCAACACTGTCCAGCTCTGGGGGGCCGACAAGGAGAACCTGCTAGCGGCCCATCTTGCCGGTCGAGGCGATGGCGCATGGACGTTCTATTCACACATCACCGCCGATGCGCTCAATGGCCAGCAGTTCTTGCATTTTCTGGACCTCATCGAAGCCCTGCGCCCACCCAATCAGGTGGCCCTTGCAATGCCGGGGCGACCCGCCGGGGAAAGAAGTACGCTCACGCGCGCCGTTGTCAGTCGCACTCCTCCTCCCCGACTCCGCCATCTGATCGAGGCGCACGCGGCATTCGAACGCTCACTCGGCATCCAGATACCGGTGCCCGTCAAGTATTCGCCCGCCCAGGGTAAGGCCCTGCTCGAGACAGCCGCGCTCCTGCGTGGTGAGACCGTTGCTGACACGTGGAGCCAGCTTGACTGGCCAATGCCCGTGGCAGAAGCCCGGGTATTACTCAGTGACATATTCCGCGACGAAGGCCAAGCCGTGTTGGAGTACGAGAAGCCCTGGACAGTCGAGATCGGCGAGTATCGCGTAGAAGTCGGTACCGTACTGGCAGAATATCGAAGTGCACGGGTGTCACCCGTTGACCTCTCCGGCCTTGACGATGACGACGATGTCACCTTGGAGCTATTGCCTGGCGATGAGAACGCCGTCACCTATCGGCTGCTTGAGGGGAGCGCGCCGCGACTCGTCGAGGGTTCGGTCGAAACCGAGCCGCTGGCCGAAGATGCGGATCAGCGATGGTTCTGGACGCCGACCTGGCAGCAACGAGAGCGAGAGGTGGACTCGCATATCGCCGAGGGTGATGTTCGGGTGCATGACGACGCGGATGCATTCCTATCCCACTTGGACCGCGCCGCGAGCGATACCGAGTGAAGTTCGAGACGACCCCGGCATTCGAACGAGACGCACGGGCACTGAAGCCGGAACACCTTGCCGCCTTCAAGGCGATCGTGAGAGAAAAGTTCGCGCCAGCCTGCGACGCCTACGCAGACGCCGCCGAGAAAGGCCACCAATACACGTGGCCACGCTCGCTGCGAGTTAGTCGAATGCGCGGCCGTCACAGTGTATGGGAAATGACATGGAGCTTCGCCTCGCCGGATGGAAGGGCTACATTCGAGTTAGTGCGTGTCGATAACGAATGGCGATGCCGATGGCGACGGGTCGGCGACCATAGCGTCTACTCGAGTCCGTAACTGTTCGAGGTAGCGTCGACAGCGGATCGCGCTGATGCTGACGAGCCCCCGCGGGGGCCTGCCGCGGGACACTCCTGGCCGAGCTCGAGCCGCCCCCGGGAACCGGCTGGAAACCCGCAGTGCCCCGAAATCGCGGTGATCGACGTCAGGGGCCGGCCCTAGGGTGGCGGCGTGGGCGGCGCGGCGCGGATGTACTGGCTGATGGCCGTGGCCGGCTTTCGGCGGTGGTCGACCTACCGGCAGGCCGCGTTCGCCGGGCTGGTCACCAACATCGTGTTCGGCTTCCTGCGCTGCGCGGTGCTGGTGACGGTGTTCGAGGGTGTGTCCGAGGGCTCCGGCCGGGTAGCCGGGTACGACCCGGCGGCCACGTTCATGTTCGTCTGGGTCGGCCAGGGGCTGATCAACGTGGTGCTGCTCTGGGGCGGCACCGAGCTGGCCGAGCGGGTGCGCTCCGGCGACGTCGCGATCGACCTGGTGCGGCCGTGGAACCTGCAGGCGGCGCTGCTCGCCGAGGACCTTGGCCGGGCGGCGTTCGCGGTGCTGATCCGCTTCACCGTGCCGATGGCGGTCGGGCTGCTGGCGTTCGACCTTCGGCTGCCGAGCTCGCCGCTGACCTGGGCGGTGTTCGCGGTCGGGACGCTGCTGGCGGTCGTGGTGAGCTTCGGCGTCCGGTTCCTGCTGAACCTGACGGCGTTCTGGCTGCTGGACTGGCGCGGGACGCTCGGGGTCTACATGGCGGTCTCGGCGCCGCTGGCCGGGCTGATCGTGCCGATCGGGATGTTCCCGGACTGGGCGAGGGTCGCGATCTGGTGCACGCCGTTCCCGGCCATGCTGCAGGCGCCGGCCGACCTGCTGATCGAGCGGGGCCCGGCCCCGCTCCTGCTGGCCCACCAGCTCGGCTGGGCGGTCGTGCTGCTGCTTGCCGGCCGCGTCGTGCTCCGCAGGGGCGAGCGGACGCTCGTGGTGCAGGGTGGCTGACGCGCCGGTCCGGGCCCGGCTGGCCGCGTATCGCCGGTTGGCCGGGGCGGCGGTCCGCGCCCAGCTCGCCTACCCGGGGTCGTTCGCCCTGCAGTGCGTCGGGCAGGCGCTGGCCCAGGCCGGCGACCTGGTCGCGGTGCTCGTGCTGTTCGGGCACATCACGGCGATGGCCGGGTTCGCCACGCACGAGGTGCTGCTGATGTACGGCATCGCCGGGATCGCGTTCGGGCTGGCGGACGGCGTGGTCGGGCAGCTCGACGGGCTCCCGACCTACATCCGCACCGGGGCGCTGGACGCGCTGCTGCTCCGGCCGCTCAGCGCGCTCGGGCAGCTGTGCGCGTCGGACATCGCGCTGCGCCGGCTCGGCCGGATCGCGACCGGCCTCGTCGTGCTGGTCTATGCGCTGGTCGAGGCGGACATCACGTGGACGGCGCCGCGGATCGTGCTCGCGGTCACCGCGCCGCTCACCGGGGCGGTCGTGCTGAGCGCGGTGTGGGTGGTCGCGTGCTCGGTGTGCTTCTGGGTCGTGGAGGGCCGCGAGCTGGCCAACAGCGTGACCTACGGGTCGAGCATGTTCACCGCGTACCCGCTGGGCGTGTTCGGGCCGTGGCTTCGCCGGCTGATGGGCTTCGCCGTGCCGGGAGCGTTCGTCGCCTACTTCCCGACGCTGGCGCTGCTCGGCAAGCCCGACCCGCTCGGGCTGCCGGCGCTGCTGCAGTGGAGCTCGCCGGTGGTCGCGGCGCTGGCGGTGCTGGTGGCCGGGGGCGTGTGGCGGCTCGCGCTGCGGCACTACCAGGGGACCGGGTCGTGACCGGGCGGGTGATCGAGACCGACGGCCTGGTGCGGGTGTTCCGGCAGCGACGGCGCCCGGACTTCCGGGCGGTCGACGGGATCTCGCTGCGGGTCGACGCGGGCGAGGCGGTCGGCTACATCGGGCCGAACGGCGCCGGCAAGTCGACCACGATCAAGATGCTGACCGGGATCCTGGTTCCGACCGCCGGCACCGTCCGGGTGTGCGGGCTAGACCCGGTGCGCCAGCGCCGGGCGCTGAGCCGCCGGCTCGGCGTCGTGTTCGGCCAGCGCAGCCAGCTGTGGTGGGACCTGCCGCTGCGGGCGAGCTTCGAGCTGCTGCGCGCGATCCACCAGGTGCCGCCCGCCGCCTACCGCGAGCGGCTCGCGCACCACGTGGAGCTGCTGGACCTGGCGCCGCTGCTGGACCTGCCGGTGCGGCAGCTCTCGCTCGGGCAGCGCATGCGGGGCGAGGTGACCGCCGCCCTGCTGCACGCGCCCGAGCTGCTCGTGCTCGACGAGCCGACGATCGGGCTGGACCTGGTGAGCAAGGAGCGCCTGCGCCGGTTCCTGGCCGACCTCAACGCCGCCGGCACCACGCTGCTGCTGACCACGCACGACCTGCCCGACGTCGAACGGCTGTGCCGGCGGCTGGTCGTCGTCGACCACGGCCACGTCCTGGTCGACGGCCCGCTCGACGAGCTGCGCCGCCGGTTCAGCGGCACCAGGGAACTCGTCGTCGAGCTGGGGGCCCCGGCGCCCGCCGACCGGCTCGCCGGTCTGGCCGGCGTGGACTCGGTCCGGGTCGAGGCCGGTGGCCTGCGCCAACGCCTCACGTTCCGCAGCGACTCGACGTCAGCGACCGCGCTCATCGCCGCAGTCGCCGAGCGGGTCACAGTTCGCGACCTGGCCGTCGCCGAACCTGCGATCGAGGACGTCGTCCGGCAGCTCTACGGAGAGCACGGCTAGGCTCACCGGGTGAATGTGCTCCCACGGTTGTTCTTGCTGCCCCTGCTCGCGCTCGCCCTCAGCGGCTGCGACGCCCTCAACACCGCCTCAGAGACTCTCGACAAGGCCGAGGTGTGCACGCAGGCGTTGCAGGCGGCCGGCTTCGAACCCGACCTGTCCAACCCGGACCAGACGATCGCCGACGCCAAGCAGCGCTCCGAGGAGCTGCGCGACCTGGCGAACAAGACCACCGACGCCGAGGTCAAGCAGGAGCTGAACGAGATGGCCGACAAGCTCGGTCAGCTCGGCCCCGAGGACCTCGACCCGGCCACCTCGGTCGCCTGGGCCCAGGACAAGCTCGAGACCTACAACCAGCTCCAGGCCGCCTGCACCGGCTCGAACTAGAGGGACTGGACGTCCGCCTGCTTGCCGCGGACGGCCTCGGCGGCCGCCTCGAGAGCCGCCAGCTCGTCGGCCGTGAGGTCGCGCTCGACGACCCGGCGCACGCCGGTGCGGCCGAGCTCGGCCTCGACGCCGAGGTACACCCCGGAGATGCCGTACTCGCCGTCGACCCAGGTGCACACGGGCATGACCGCGCCGGAGTCCTCGGCGACGGCCCTGGCCATCCGGGCGGCGGCCGCCGAGGGGGCGTAGTAGGCGGAGCCGGTCTTGAGCAGCGCGACGACCTCGGCGCCGCCGTTGCGGGTGCGGTCCACGAGCGCCGCGATGCGCTCGGCCGGCATCTGCTCGTGCAGCGGCTTGCCGTCAACCGAGCACGCCGACGGAACCGGCACCATGGTGTCCCCGTGGGAGCCGAGCGTGAGGGTCTGGACGCTGGCCACCGGGACGCCGAGCTCCTCGGCGACGAAGTGCGAGAACCGGGCGGTGTCGAGCATGCCGGCCTGGCCCATCACCCGCTCGCGCGGGAAGCCGGTGGCGAGCTGGGCGAGCGCGGTCATCTCGTCGAGCGGGTTGGAGACCACGATGACGACGGCGTCGGGCGCGTGGGTCGCCACGTTCTCGGCGACCTGGCGCACGATCTTGGCGTTGGTCTCGATCAGGTCCATGCGGCTCATGCCCGGCTTACGCGGCAGGCCGGCGGTGATCACCACGATCTGCGACCCGGAGATCGCCTCGTAGCCGGAGCCGTCGGCGCCGGTGGTCTGGCCGACGATCCTGGTCTCGAACCCCTCGATCGGCCGCGACTGGCTCATGTCCAGGGCCAGGCCCTCCGGCTTGCCCTCGATGATGTCGGTCAGCACGACGGTGTCGAAGATGTCGTACTCGGCCAACCGCTGGGCGGTCGTCGAGCCGTAGAAGCCGGCGCCGACGACGGCGACCTTGCCTGAACGTGTCACAGCTGCGTCCTCCCTTGCGGCGTCGCGCCGCAGGCTAATCGATGGTGACGGCCACAGCGACCATGGCCAGCCCGAAGGCCGTGTAGGCCAGGACGTCGACGCTGCGGCCGCGGATGGCCAGCAGCCCGGCCCGCTGTTCGGACAGCACGGCCCGCAGCCCACCGGCGAGCAGCAGCGCGCCGCCGAGCAGGACCGCGCCGCGGCGCCAGCGGTAGCCGATGATCAGCACGAAGGCGATCACGGTGACCGTCAGCACCAGGATGAACGCCACGTGGTCGGCGAGCCGGGCGCGCTGCGGCGCGCTCAACGTGCGCTCATCGGGTGTGTGCCGGCACCAGCCCGGCGGCTCGCTCCGCCGCCTCGACGACGTTGGTGAGCAGCATCGCCCTGGTCATCGGGCCGACCCCGCCGGGGATCGGGGCGAGGAACGCGGCCACCTCGCGGACGCCGGGGTCGACGTCGCCGACCAGACCCGCGTCGGTGCGGGTGATGCCGACGTCGAGCACGGCGGCGCCCGGCCGGACGAGCTCGGCGGTGACCAGGCCCGGGCGGCCGGCGGCAGCGACGATGATGTCGGCTCGGACCAGCTCGGCGGGCAGGTCCCTGGTCCGGGTGTGGCACAGGGTGACGGTCGCGTTCTCGGTGCGCCGGGTGAGCAGCAGGCCCAGCGGGCGCCCCACGGTCACGCCGCGGCCCACGATCGTGACGCTGGCGCCGGCGATCGGGACGTCGTAGCGGCGCAGCAGCTCGACGATGCCGCGCGGGGTGCAGGGCAGCGGCCCCTGCTCACCCAGCACGAGCCGGCCGAGGTTCGTCGGGTGCAGGCCGTCGGCGTCCTTGGCCGGGTCGACGCGCTCCAGCAGCGCGACCGCGTCCAGCTGGGACGGCAGCGGCAGCTGAACGAGGTAGCCGGTGCACGCGGGGTCGGCGTTGAGCTCGTCGATCACGTCGGCGACCTGCGCCTGGGACGCGGTGGCCGGCAGGTCGCGGCGGATCGACGTGATCCCGACCTTGGCGCAGTCGGCGTGCTTGCCCCGCACGTATGCGTGCGAGCCCGGGTCGTCCCCTACCAGCACCGTGCCGAGACCCGGCCGGATGCCGCGGTCGGCGAGCGCGGCGACCCGGCCGCGCAGGTCCTCGTAGATCTCGTTTCGGGCCCGCTTGCCGTCCAGGATCGTCGCCGTCACCGGTCCATCCTGGCAGACCCGCCCCGCCGCGGGACGGCGGTTGGGGCGGTGATCACGACCGCGGCCAGGGCCAGCGCGGCACCGGCGACGGTGGCCGCGGACAGCGAATCGTCGGCCGCTGGCGAAGCCGGCGAATACCGCACCGCCGGAACGAACGCGTCCAGCAGCAGCGCCCCGAGCACCTGGCCGGCGACCGTGCCGAGGCCGAGCAGCAGCACGCCGGTCCAGCGCACGACGAGCACGGCCGAGGCGATGTAGGCGACCCCGAGCGGCCCACCGGCGTAGAGCAGCGGCTCGTCCGGCCAGTCCGCCGGCAGCCCCCGCACGGCCGCCAGCACCGCGGCGGCCGCGGTGAGGACCGCCGTACCGCCGGCAAAATTGACCAGCGCGGCCGGGGCCGCGCCCCCGGCGGCGACGCCGACCTGACCGATCACGGCCTGCTGCCAGGCGATGCCGATGCCGGCCAGCAGCGGCAGCACCACGAGCGCGAGGGTGCTCTCTGTGTTCACAGTGCCGATCCGGTCCGACACCGTCACCAGTACCGCGACGACGGCCATGACGGCGCCGGTGACGCGTCGCGCGGTGAGCGGGTGCGGCCCGGCCGGCCCCAAACCGAGGCGGTCGACGACGAGGCCGCTGGCGGTCTGGCCCCCGACGAGCGCGATCGTGAACACCGCGACGCCGATCGCCGCCACGGTCAGGCCCTGGCAGGCCACCACGTAGCCGCCGGACACCCCGCCGGCAACGTGCCACCAGCGCAGCCGCCGGTTTCGCAGGGCCGCGGCGACCCTGCGCAGCCCGGCCCGCATCCGCCCGGAGAGCGCGGTGAACGCGAGCAGCAGCGCCAGCCCGCTGCCGAAGCTGAACAGGGCCGCGGCGACTCCGTCGTTCAGCCGCTCGCCCAGTTCGCCGTTGATCCGGGCCTGCACCGCGAACAGCGCGCCGGCCACGACCGCGAGCGCGGTGCCGGCCGCGCGCCGGCCGCCCCCGGTCACTGGCCCCGGCGGTCGACCTGGGCTGCCTGCGCCTGCACCTGCGCCTCGCCGAGCTCCACCCGCAGCCCGTGCGCACCGGCGAAGGCGATCGCGGTGTCCACGTCGACGAGCGCCCCGGCCAGGCGCGCCTGCACCAGGCCGTTGGCATCCAACCGGGCGCCACGCACGTCGGCCCCCTCGAGCCGGGTGCCGAGCAGGCGTGCCCCCCGCAGGTCGGCGCCGCTGAGCTCGGCGCCGCGCAGGTCCGCCTCGGCGAGGTTGGCCTCCGCCAGCCGCAGCCCGGCCAGGTTCTGCTCCCTCAGGTCGGCGCCGGCCAGGCTGACCAGGGTCAGGTCGGTACCGGTGATCGTGATCGGCCGCAGCCGGCACTCGACGAACGTCGAACCGAGCAGCGTGCAGCCATCCAGGGCGCTGCCGGCCAGCAGCGTGCGCCGGAACAGGCACGACCGGAACGCCGTCGCCCGGTGGGCGGACTCGCCGAGATCCGCCCCGGACAGGTCGCACCTGGTGAAAACGCAACCGTGCGTGTTCAGGCCACGCAGATCGGCGTCCACGAAGCTGCAGTCCACGTACTCCCGTTGGCGCCACCGCTCGCCAGCGGCAACGATGTCGGAGTAATCCCGGTCGGGCGGCACGTCGGGCACGCGGTGACCTTCCCACAACCGGCTCCGGCACACAGGCTCCGTCACACCTGGTACGGGCGCCGGTGAGGTCCGGTCCCGGCCGCCGGTCACAGGCACGCTGAGTACGATGGATGGGCGATCAGGGTCGGACACGGGAGCGGGCGGCGGGATGACCGGACAGACCTTCCGAACGGCCAGCGTTTTCGACGGCACGGGTGCCGACGGCAGGCCGCTGGTCGACCGGAAACTTCTCGACCAGACCGAGGCGGGACACGTGCTCGCCTACCTGGAATCCGCGCCGGTCGTGCTCGCCAGTCAGGATCTCGGTCCCGACCAGGTGGACCGCGGTCGTGGCCAGCAGGTGCCGCTGACCTGGCAGACCGACGGCGAGTGGCTGTGGCCCGGCTCGGTCCCGTACTACCTGCGCACCTACGCGCTGCCCCCCGACCACGACTTCCTCGACCACATCCGGCAGCGGCAGTACCGGGCCCCGTCGGTCGACCCGGCGACGAGGCGCGCCGCGCTGTCCGCCGTCTCCGGCAACGGCCGACCCGCCGATCAGGAGGACGCAATGCCACCGTCGACCCCGACGCCAGCCGACGCGTCCGCCTCGCCGGACGCGCCCGGTGACGACAGCTCGGCGTTCGACCGGCTCCGGTCCGCCGCTTTCGACCTCGGCGTCCCGGCCGGCGCCTACCGCATCGGCGCCGCCGCCGACGGTGCCTGGTGCCTGTCCCGCGCCGGTTCCCGGTGGACCGTCTTCCTCTCCGACCGCGGCGAGCGCCGCCAGGCCGCCGCCTTCGACACCTCGCATCAGGCCATCGCCTACCTGGTGGGGCAGCTGTACCTGAGCCGGCCGGCCGGTCACTCCCAGCATGGCGTGGCGGACCCGGGCGGCCGCGTCGCCACCGCTGTCAACGCACCCGCGGCGGAACCCGGCTTCGGCGAGCGGTACGCCGCATCCGAGCGCCACGGCTTCCGCGAGGCGCCGGCCGGTCCGGTCGCCGGGCCCAAGCCCGAGCCGGCACCGGCGGCCAGGCCGGAGCGCCCGGCCGCGAAGGCGCCGGCAACCCAGCCCATCCCCAGCCAGGGCATGCCGGGCCAGCCACCGTCGGGCCGGCGGGCACCCGGTCAGCCTGGCCAGCCGGCGGCCGGCCAGCCGGCGCCTGGCCAGGCTGGTCAGCCAGTCGCCGGTCAGGCCGGGTCCGAGCCGGCGGCGCCCGGTCAGCCGGCCTCTGGTCAGCCCGCACTCGGGCCGGGCCTCAGCAAGATCGGCAGCCTCGCCGCCGGGCTCGCCGCGGCCAGGGCCGCGCGCCCGCCGTTCGCCACCGAGACCGGCAGCTCCGACTCCGGCACCGGCCCGGACGCGGGTGGGCGTACCGAGGTCGTCAGCCGGTCGAGCCTCGGTGCCCGCCCCTTCGTAACCGGCCGCACCGGCCCCGCGACCGAGGCAGGACCTTCGGACGTGCCAGGTCGCCGGGACCGGCCTGGCGATCCCGACGCGGGCGCGCGCCCAGGCGCCCCCGGCCTCGCCGGCCGCTCGGCCATCGCCGGCCGCCCGGACCGGACCGGCCACGAGGCCATCGGGCGCCCGGACCCGACCGGCCCCGAACAGCCCGCCCAACCCGAGGCCACCGGCCGTCCCGACCGAACCGGCCAGGCCGAAGCCACCGGCCTGCCCGACGCCCCGGCCATGACCGGCCAACCGGACGCCACCGGCGCCCCGGGCAGGACGAGCCAACCCGAAGCCACCGGCGCCCCCGCCGGTACCGGCCAAGCCGAGACCGCGGGCGCCGCCAGGACCGGCCAACCCGAGACCGCCGGCACTTCCGAGAGCCCCGGGCAGCCGGAGAGCACCGGCCGGCCAGAGGCGGCCGGCCAACCGGACCCGTCCGGCCGTCCCGAGAGGGCCGGACTCCCGAAGATCACCGGCCGGCCGGACATGACCGGCGGACCCGTGATCATGGGCCGCTCGGACGTGTCCGGTGGTCCCGAAGCGGCGGGTCGGGCCGAAGCCGCCGCCGGCCCGGACGCGGGCGGTACCCGCGACGCGGACGGCGACACCGGGACGGGCGCGCGGGCGAACGGCATCGGCCCGGTCGAGGGCCGCAGGCGGCCGTACGAGACCGCTACCCCGGAGCACGCCGGGGGACGTGAGAAGCACGAGGCTCCCCGCCGGCGCGGGGGTCCGGAGGCGGCCGGCGAGCGGCCGGCCTCCGACGGCCCCGGCCGGCAGCCCGGCATGCCGGGCCCCGGTGCCCAGCCACCGGCCCACCAGGAGCCACACCCCGCGGAGGCCGGGCACCGCGGCGCCGGCGAGCCGCGACCGGCCGGAAACCAGGGCATCTCCAGTTTCCTCGACGGGCCGCGGGCGGCAGCCGCGGGCGAGCCCCCGATGGCCGACCGGCCAGGAGGTCCGGCCCGCGCGCACGCCGCCACCACCACCGGCCCGGACGCGCCGGGCCAGGCACCGCCCGCGAGCGGCACCGGCAAGCCACCGCAGTGGAAGGTGCAGCCGCTAGCGGGCGAGCCGCCGTTGACGTTGTACCGGGACAAGCGGATGGTCATGCTTCCGGCCGGCACCGAGATCGACCGGTACGGCGACCCCGACGGCAACGTCGCCTACGCCGCCCGCACGCAGTTCCAGCACCGCTCGCTGCCGGCGGATTGGGGCGACAACACGTACCACCTCTACCGGCTCCAGCGGCCGATGGAGGCGCTCACCGGAATCGCGGTGCCATGGTTCGAGCAGCCGGGTGGCGGAACCGCGTTCGTGCTGCCCTCGTCGATCAACGAGCTGCTCACCGACGGCACGCTCGTCGAGGTGAGCCAGGCGCAGCAGAACGGCTGACGGTGCTGCGCCGCGGCTGACGGCGCAAGCCGCGGCTGACGGCGCAAGCCGCGGCTGGACGGTGCAGCGCCGTCAGCTGGAGGCGACCACCCGTCAGCGGAAGTCGCGTGACCTGGCAGCCACCTGGATGTCCAGCGGCTCCAGCTTGTCCGCGACCAGGGTGACCACCTCGTCGGTGCGCTCCACCTTGCCGCGCACCAGCAACGCCGGGCTGGCCCGCGCGATCCTGCTGTAGCGCGTCCACACCCCTACCGAGCACACGACGTTCACCATTCCGGTCTCGTCCTCGATGTTGAGGAACGTGACACCGCCAGCGGTCGCCGGCCGCTGCCGGTGGGTCACCGCCCCGCCGACGAGCACCCTGGTTCCCGGCTCCACCGCGATCAGCTGGTCGGCCGGAACAACGCCGCGGCTGGTGAGGTAGTCGCGGACGAACTGGGTGGGGAAGCTGTCCGCGGACATGCCGGTCGCCCACACGTCGGCGACCGCGAGCTCCAGCTCGCTCATGCCGGGCAGCGCGGGCGCGTCCACCCCGACCACCAGGCCGGGCAGCCGCCCGGCTCGCTCCTGCGCGGCGGCGCCGGCGGCCCAAAGCGCCTGCCTGCGGTCGATCCCGAAGCAGCCGAACGCGCCGGCGGTGGCCAGCGATTCGGCCTGCCGCACCGTCAGATCCACCCGTTTGGCCAGGTCGACCATTGACAGGTACGGCCCGTTCTCGCCTCGCTGCTCGGCGATGCGGGTAGCGAGCCGGTCCGAGACGTAGCGCACCGAACCGAGGCCGAGCCGGATCGCCATCGACAGCTCAGGCTCGACCCCAGGCCGCGGCGGCCCGACAACCGGCCCGACCGGCTGCTGCCCAGGTGCCACCGGCTCGAGCGTGGCGTGCGCGAGGCTCGCGTTCACATCCGGCCCCCGCACCACGACCCCGTGGCGGCGGGCGTCGGCGATCAGCGACTGCGGCGAGTAGAACCCCATCGGCTGCGCGCGCAGCAACGCGGCGCAGAACGCGGCCGGGTAGTAATACTTGAACCAGGCGCTCGCGTACACCAGCGACGCGAAGCTGATCGAATGGCTCTCCGGGAAGCCGAAGTTGGCGAACGCCATGAGCTTCTCGAACAGCCGGTCGGCCAGCTCACCGGTGATCCCGTTGCCGGCCATGCCGGCATAGAACCGGTCCCGCAGCCGCTCCATGCGCTCGGTCGACCGCTTGGCCCCCATCGCCCTGCGCAGCTGGTCGGCCTCGGCCGCGGAGAACCCGGCGACGTCGACGGCGATCTGCATGAGCTGCTCCTGGAACAGCGGCACGCCGTAGGTCTTCCGCAGCGCCGGCTTGAGCAGCGGGTGGTCGAACTCCCACTCCTCCTGCCCGGTGCGCCGCCGGATGTACGGGTGCACCGAACCGCCCTGGATCGGTCCGGGACGGATGAGCGCGACCTCGACCACGAGGTCGTAGAACGTGCGCGGGCGCAGTCGCGGCAGCGTCGCCATCTGCGCGCGTGACTCGA
>DASSUA010000610.1:0-7325 GCA_035707525.1 Pseudonocardiaceae bacterium | reverse complement strand
GGTGGGCCGGGCCGTGCGGCTGGCCGGGCAGCGCCGCCAGGTGCTGCCGCTTGGCTGGTTGCTGCTGTCCGGGGGACTCGCGGCGCTCGTGCACGGCGAGCTGGCCGGCGCCCGGCAATGGCTGCGGGAGGCGGCGGCGGTCACGGCGAGCTGGGGCGACGGCCACCTCGGGCGGCTGGCCTCGTCGTTCGGCTCGCTCGCCGACGCGGTCCGTGGCGCGGCGCCTGAGCCGGCCGCCGCCGAGCCGGCAGTCACGGCGGCCGGCACCGGGACCGAGCCGGGGTGGTTGCGCGCGTTGGACTCGTACGCGCTGGCGAGGCGCCGCCTGCTGGTGGCCGATCCGGTCGGGTGCATGGCCGCGCTCGCCCACACCGGCGGCGCCGTGGCCGCCGAGCTGTTCGTCCGGGCGGCGATCGAGGCCGGTGACGTGCCGGCCGGCCGGCGCCGCCTCGACGAGCTGGCGCCCTCGCCGGGCGGCGCGGTGTTGCGGGCGTACACCATGCTGGCCGGCGCCCGGCTCGCGCTGGTCGAGCAGGACGGCGGTCAGGACGCCAAGCCAGGCGCCGCGCGGGCCGCCGAGTTGGCCGCCGAGTTGGCCGTAGCCGCCAGGGACACGTTCGCCCGGCACGGGATGCGGCTGGCCGCCGGCGAGGCCGGCGTGGTCGCCGGTCGGGCCCAGGCCGCGAGCGGTGAGCACCGCGCGGCGCTGCTGACCTTGCGGCTGGCCGACGAGACGCTCCTGGGCTGCGGCGCCGCCCGGCTCGGCGACGAGGCGGCCCGCGAGCTGCGCAGGCTCGGCCGGCACGTCGACCGGCGGGTCCGTTCGGCCGCCAACCGGTACCACAGCTCCCAAGCATTGACCGGCCGGGAGGACGAAATCGCCCGCCTGGTCGCCGACGGCATGACCAACCGCCAGATCGCCGGCGCGCTGTTCATCAGCGAGAAGACCGTCGAGAGGCACCTGAGCTCGGTGTACCTCAAGCTTCGCATCAGCAGCCGGGCCGCGGTGGCGCTGCGCCTGGTCAGTACCTGATTCCGCCGGATTCGGCGCGCGGGCGGGAGAGCCTGCGGCTGTGCGCCAGGAGTCCTACGTTCAGTCCATGGCCGAGCCGCGATCCACCCTCGCACCCGGAATGCGGGACACCGGCCTGACCGACGTCGACCGGCTGGTCGCCCAGTACGACGAGGAGCTGCCGGCGCGGAACCTGACCGGGTGGGTCTCGACCGTGGTGACGCTGGCGTGCTTCGCGACGTCGGCGTTCGTGCTCAAGCAGGTGTTCGCGCCGCTGGCCAGCGGTAACCAGTTCTACCTGATCCTGTTCCTCAGCTTCGTGCTGCCGCTGATCTTCCTGTGCTACCGGCCGCTGGTCCGGCGCCGCACGAGCGAAGAGCCGACTCGGAGCGAAGAGCCGGCCGACCGCGCGCTCAAGGAACTCGGTGCCAGCTGACGCGCCGACACTCGCGCGGCCGGTCGGGGGCCGATCACCTCGTGATCGGCTCCCTGGCGCGCGCGGGGTTTGGTGCGGGCGGGGAGGGTAACCAGACGGGCATGGCAGCAGCGCAGTCTCCTACGAGGTCTCCTATCCAGTCTGCTACGCCGGAGTTCAAGCGGTCGGCCAGCAGGTTCACCGAGCGCATCACCTCGGACGGCTCCTCGCGGTGGCCGGTCGAGCCGGGGCGTTACCGGCTGATCGCGGCCAGGGCCTGCCCGTGGGCGAACCGCGCGTTGATCGTGCGTCGGTTGCTCGGGCTGGAGCCGGTGATCTCGGTCGGCATGGCCGGCCCGCTGCACGACGACCGCAGCTGGTGCTTCCACCTTGACCAGGGCGGCGTCGACCCGGTGCTCGGCATCGAGTACCTGGAGCAGGCCTACCAGGCGGCCGACCCGGGCTACGACGGCCCGGTGACGGTGCCGGCGATCGTGGACGTGCGCAGCGGCCAGGTCGTCACCAACGACTATCCACAGATCACGCTCGACCTCTCGACGCAGTGGCGGCAGCACCACCGCCCCGGCGCCCCCGACCTGTACCCGCCGGCCCACCGCGACGAGATCGACGAGGTCAAGGAGCTGGTCTACCGCGACGTCAACAACGGCGTCTACCGGGCCGGCTTCGCCAAGGACCAGCGCCCGTACGAGCGGGCCTACCGGAGCCTGTTCGAGCGGCTCGACTGGCTCGGCGAACGGCTGCGCGACCGGCGCTACCTGGTCGGCGACACGATCACCGAGGCGGACGTGCGGCTGTTCACCACGCTCGTGCGCTTCGACGCCGTCTACCACGGTCACTTCAAGTGCAACCGCAACAAGCTCACCGAGCAGCCGGTGCTGTGGGCGTACGTGCGGGACCTGTTCACCACGCCCGGCTTCGGCGACACGATCGACTTCGAGCAGATCAAGCAGCACTACTACGTGGTGCACGAGGAGATCAACCCGACCGGGATCGTGCCGCTGGGACCGGACCTGTCCGGCTGGCGCACCCCGCACGGCCGCGAGCAGCTCGGCGGCCGCCCGTTCGGCGACGGCACGCCACCAGGGCCGCCACCGGCGGGCGAGGCCGTCCCGGCGGCGACCGGCTGACCCGCGGACCCGGCTGACAGGAGGACCGAGTGGACGACACCCAGATCCTGGGCCAGATCGAACGCCTCGTGGAGGAGGAGCACCGCCTGCGCCAGCGCTTTCTGGACGGGGAGCTCACCGAGGAGCAGGAGCAGGCCAGGCTGCGGGGGGTCGAGACGTCCCTGGACCGGTGCTGGGACCTGCTGCGGCAGCGGCGGGCCCGGCGAGCGGCCGGTGCGGACCCGGACGACGCCCAGGCCCGCCGGGCCAGCCAGGTCGAGGGCTACCTGCAGTAGGTCACGCCGCCGCGTGCGGCAGGCCGAGCACGGCGCCACCGTCCTCGGTCAGCGCGGCCGGGACCAGCTCACCGCGCGTGGCCGGCCGGGCCGGACGCAGCAGCCCGGCGCGCAACAGATCCCAGGTCGCGCCGTGGTCGCACCAGCGCCCGTCCACCGTCAGGTCGGGGTACCCGGACGCGGCCACCTTGGCGCGGCCCTGGGCCACCGCCAGCAGGATCGACCGGTGCCTCGCGGTGATCGTCAAGGTCGGCATTTCCGGACACCCCCAGACGGGACAGCTGCTTAGTCAAGCCTGCTGTGACGGCCGTCACCAGGGGCAGAGCCTTAACACCCGAGCGGACCCGACCTAGGTCCCGTAACCGGCCAATGGACGCCCGACCCTCCACGAGAGCCACACCCACCGCCATTGGCTGCGGCTCTTCCGGAGAGCCGGGCCGGCTGCAGGCGGCTCAGGATCGTCGCTGGGTGTCGCTCCGTTGGAGGAACCGTCCCAGCCACCGCAAACCCTGTGCCTCGGCGCTGATGATCAGGCCGCTGTCTCGCTTCGTGCTCAATTCGCCAACGAGGGAGCGGGTGGGCGGGACGGGCGGGGACGGGCGGGGATGAGCGGGGACGGGCGGGGACGGGCGGGGATGGGCGGGGATGGGCGGGGATGGGCGGGGATGGGCACTGCCGGTCAGGTGATCGGCCATCACGCGGTTCATGATCGCTGAAAGTGTGAGCTCACCATGCGGCGTGGGCGCGAAAGCGCATGGTGGCTTCACACTTTCCGTGATCATGCCCGAAGGGGCTCACTTGGGGACCCTTAGTTCCACATGTGGCTCTAACGGTCCCCAAGTGACCGGAATCCCTACTTTCGGCGATCAGGAGCAGGGGTTGGGCCGGGAACGGCCGCCGGGCGGTGGCGTGGCGGCCAGCCTTGCACGGGCCGCGACCATATGCACACCATCGGTCATCAAAGCCCCGCGCGAGCCGCGTGGCCGCGGTCAGGACTGTCCGCGGCCGGTCCGCTGCTGGAGGCGGTCGATCAGGTCGGAGGCCTGCGCCTTGGTCAGGTTCTCGGGCACCTGCTCGCCGGCCTCCTGCGCAAGGGTGCTCAGGTAGCTGCGCTGGGCTCCGGTCATCGGTTCGTCGCCGGTTACCCAGTCGGCGGGGTCCTTCGCCGGATTCTCCTGCGGTGCCCGTCCCGGGTTGTCGCTCATCGTCGGATCACCTCAGTGGGAACAGTGCCCGGTTTCCGGCGCCGTTATGCGGGCGCGTTCACCCGGACCTGGCCGGCTCGCGCAGGCCGGACGCGGCGTCGCGCAGGGCGTCCTCGATCGGCCGCGGGTGCAGGCCAAAGGTCTTCTCGGTGACCGTCGAGTCGAGCACGAACGGCGCGGTGAACTGGTAGCGGGTCGTGCGGAGCTCGCGCACCATCGGCGACACCAGCCCGACGGCCCGCAGCGCGGGATAGGGCAGCGTTGCCGGCCGGGCCGGTGGCGCGCCGTTGACCTCGCAGAACCGGGTGGCGAGCTGGCGGATGGTGAGCGGCGGGTTGGTCGGTACCGGCCACGCGCGGCCCCAGGCGCGGTCGTCGCCGGCGAGCGTGACGAGCGTGCGTGCGGCGTCCAGGGTCGAGGTCCAGCTGTGCGGCACGTCGAGCGGCGCCGGCGCGAACGCCCGCCGGCCGGCCAGCAACGGCTTGCCGAGCGCGAACGAGAGCACCGAGTTGGCCTCGATGTAGTCGCTGGCGCGAGCCTCGGTGACCCGCAACCGGCCGGCCTCGTGAGCGGCGAGCGCGGCGCGCCACATGTCGGCCCGCAGCCGCAGCTTCGGGTGGGTGGCGGCCAGCGGCGTGTGCTCGGTGATCGGCCCGTCGACCGGGCCGTACCCGTAGAGGTTGCTCATGATCACCAGGGCGGCGCCGGTTCGCTCGGCGGTGGTCAGCAGCGCGGCCGCCAGCGGCGGCCAGTCGGTGAGCCAGCGGTGGTACTGCGGGTTGGCGCAGTTGAACAGGGCGCTCGCGCCCTCGGTGAGCTCGGCGAGCCTGGCGGGGTCGGTGGCATCGGCTCGGACCCGCTCGATCTCGGGGCGATCCGGCCCGCGGCCGCTGCGGGTCACGATGCGCACCTTCTCGCCACGGTCGGCGAGCAGGTTCGCGGTCGCGGTGCCGATCGGACCGGCGCCGACGATGACGTACATGGGAACTCCTCTTGGCTAGCTGTTCTGTTATGAGAGCAATGCTCTCGCTCTGGGTTCCATGCTCGCTTGCCGCGTGCCCCCTTGTCAAGAGCAGTGCTCTCGAATGTGTGCGAGGATCTGAACCATGTCGTCCGCTTCCATCCGCGCCCGGGTCCGTGCCGAGATGATCGAGGAGATCAAGGCGATCGCCCGCCGGCATCTCGCCGCCGACGGCGCCAACCTGTCGCTGCGGGCGGTGGCCAGGGACATGGGCATGGTGTCCTCGGCCCTGTACCGCTACTTCGCCAACCGCGACGACCTGCTCACCGCGCTGATCGTCGACGCGTACAACTCGATCGGCGACTCGGTCGAGGCCGCCGACGCCCGCGTGACCAACCGCGACGACCTGCGCGGCCGGTGGCTCGCGGCCACCCATGCCGTGCGTGGGTGGGCACTGGCCAACCCGGCCGAGTACGCGCTGATCTTCGGCAGCCCGGTGCCCGGCTACGCGGCGCCGCAGCTCACCGCCGACGCGGCCGTTCGCGTGCCGACGACCCTGGTGCGGATCATCGCCGACGGTGCCGGGTCCGGGCGGCTGCCCACCCCCCGGCACGGCCCGCGGTTACCGCCGGCCGTGCGCGAGGTCCTGGCGCGAATCCGCGACACCACGTTTCCCGGGCTGCCCGAGGCGCTGCTGGCGCGCGGCATGGTCGCCTGGATCCACCTGTTCGGCGCGGTCAGCTTCGAGCTGTTCGGCCACCTCAACAACGTCATCGAGGCGCGTGAGGAGTTCTTCGAGCACCAGATGAGGCTGATGGCCGACCTGATCGGCATCTGAGCTTGCGGAGGTTCTCAGCCCCGGACGGTTGCCCGCGGGTCATCCGAATGGCGCCGACACCCGCGGTCCGGCCGTCCGGTCGATCGCGTGGGCGACCACGTCGCTGAGCTCCGCACGGCGCCGGTGCACGGCGCGCTGCTGCTCGGCACCGTTGCGGCGGGCGAGCAGGTCGTTGAGCAGGTGCTGCACGGTCGTCAGCTCGCCGGCATCGTCGAGCGCCGCCGTCACGTGCCCGACCAGCGCCCGCAGGACGGCCTCTGCCGGCGCCACGAGCTGCGTCTCGGGATGGACCAGCACCCCGGCGAGCCCCGACCGGCTGGCCCGCCAGGTCGCCAGCCGCAGCAGCTCCGCGCGCGCCGGCGACGGCGGCCCACCGGCGCGCCACTGCCGCGCGGCCGTCTCCACCAGCGCCCTGACCAGCGCCGCGAGCAGCACGGCGTCGTCGCCCTCCAGGCAGACGTCGGCGATGCGGATCTCGACCGTTGGGTAATGGCGGGAGAGCCGCGCGTGGAAGTAGATCATCCCCTCGTCGAGCAGCGCGCCGGAGGAGACCATGGTGTGGACCATTTCGTGATAGGCCTGCGCGGAGCCGAACACGGCGGTCGGGCCGGCCGACGGCCAGCGCGACCACACCTGCTCGCGGTAGCTGGCGTAGCCGGTGTCCCGGCCCTGCCAGAACGGCGAGTTGGCGGACAGCGCCAGCAGCGGCGGCAACCAGTGCCGGATCCGGTCGAGGATCGCAACGCCCTCCTCGTCCGAGGAGATCCCGACGTGCACGTGGCAGCCGCACGTCAGGTTCTCCTCCGCGGTCAGCTGGTACTCCCGCGCCATCCACCGGTAACGCGAGTCGGGGGTCATCGACGGCGAGACCGGCAGCGGCGACGTGGCCAGCGCGATGATCTCGGCCCCCGCGGCCCTGGCCGCCTTGGCCGCCGCGAGCCGCCGGCGCCGGACCTCCCTGCCCAGCTCGTCCAGCGACGAGCAGGGCCGCGTGTCGATCTCCAGCTGCTCACGCTGGAGCTCGGTGCCCATGCGCTCCTCGCCGCCGGCGTAGGTCTCGGTGCCCCGCAACACCGCCCCGGACACCGCGCGGGCCTGGCCCGTCTCCGGCTCCACGAGCAGCAGCTCCTCCTCGACCCCCACCGTCCGCACGTCCATGACCCGCATCCTGCCGGCTCCCCCGCCAATGCGCGTGTCGTCCGCTTCGGTACGCGAGTTGCACGCTTCGGTACGTGAGTTGCACGTTTCGGTACAACGCCGTTCGGTACAGCGCCGTTTCGGTGTGACGCCGTTCGGTATGACGCCGTTCGGTATAACGCCGTCGTGCCGCCCAGCGCGGTACCCCGGCGTCCGGCGCGGCCCCGGAGCGATGGATGATCGCGGTCAGTAGTGGAGGGAGCCCAGATGGTCGCCACCGTCCCGGTGCCGGGCGGTTCGTTCCTGCCGTTGCGCACCGAGCGGCTGACGCTGC
>DASSUA010000609.1:0-2329 GCA_035707525.1 Pseudonocardiaceae bacterium | reverse complement strand
GCACCGCCCCCCAACCGGCACCGCCCCCCAAACGGCACCGCCCCCCAAACGGCACCGCCCCCCAAACGGCACCGCCCCCCAAACGGCACCACCCCCCAAACGGCACCACCCCCCAAACGGGGAACGGCAGTCGCAAATTTTCTCGATGTGACTGATTGGTCAACCGCGAGGCCGTCTGTTGACCAATCAGTCACAGGAACTTTGGAAGGCTTGCCGGTCCGGACGCGATTCCGGCGGCTGCGAGACGACAGCGGCTGCGAGACGACAGCGGCTACAAGACGACAGCGGCTACGAGACGACCTCGGCTACAAGACGACAGCGGCTACCCGGGCGCCGCTAGCGGTCGCCCTGGCGCAGGCCGGCGACCAGGTCGTCCGGGCAAAGTTCGACGTCGAACGGCCTGGAGGCCGTCCAGCGCTGGATTCCGCCGAGCTGCGCCACCTCGACGTAGCGGTCGCCGGTCAGGCCGAGCGCGGTGAGCGTGGGCTTGTCCGGGTCGGGGTCGACGAGCCAGTACGAGGCGACGCCGGCCTCCTCGTAGGCGGACAGCTTGGACAGCCGGTCGATACGCTTGGTGCTCGCCGAGTACACCTCGACGGCGAGCAGTGGCGGCTCCCCGAGGTATTTGCCGTCCTGCACGGCGAGCAGGTCCGCCCGGCGGGCGACGAGCACATCCGGCTGTAACGCGGTGCGCCGCCCGCGCCGCCATTCGAACGGAGCGATCACCACCCGAAATTCGGGCGGACACGCGTTCCGAAGCGCGATCGCAAGAGCCAGGGCGGCTTCCTGATGCCACACGTTCGGCGAGGGGCTTACCAGCAGCGTCCCGTGAGCAGCTCGTAACGATGCCCGTCGTCGGGCATCCGTTCCAGGTCGTCGACGGTTAACGGGCGACCGAACGGCGGTCCAGTCAGGGGTTGCGCCATGTCACCAATGTCCCTTCCACGGCCAAGATTCAAGCGGTCGGCACCGACACGTTCGACACCGGAGGTGACTGTGGATGGTGATGTGACGCTCGTCGAGGGGACGACGTTCTGCGTGTGTGACGAGGTGGGCGACGTCGGGCCTGGGGGTGTTCAGGGGTTGTACGTGCTGGACACGAGGGTGCTGAGCGCGTGGCGGCTGCGGGTGGACGGGCGGGCGGTGCAGCCGCTGACGTGGTTCGGCGCGGCGCCGTTCCGGGCGACGTTTCTGGGGCGGGCCGGCTCGCTGCTGGTGCGGCGGGACCGGCAGGTGGGCGCTGGGTTGCGGGAGGACCTCACGCTGGCCAACCACTCGGCGGAGGCGACGTTCGCCGAGGTCACGATCGAGGTCGACGCCGACTTCGCGGACGTGTTCGAGGTGCGGGCCGGGGCGTTGCGCGGCCGCGGCGAGCGGACCGTGCGGCAGCAGGAGCACGACCTGGTGTACGAGTACCGGTGGCGCGACCGGGCCAGGGCGTGCCGGGTTCGGGCCGGTGCCGAGGCGACGGTGCTGCCCGGGGTGACGGTGCTGCCCGGGGCGACGGTGCTGCCCGGGGTGCTGGTGTTCCGGGCGCTGGTGCCGGCGCGCGGCGAGTGGTCGGCGAGCATCGGGGTGAGCACCGGCGTCGACGGGGAGCCGCTGCCGCCCGCGTTCGCGCCGGGTGAGCCGGTGGCGGAGGCGGCGCCGGTGCGCCGGCACGAGCGGTGGCTGCGGGACACGCCGACGATCGAGACCGCGGACCCGCAGCTGCGGCGCACGTTCGAGCGCAGCCGCGCCGACCTCGGGTCGCTGCGGATCACCGACGGCGGCGGCGGGACGGCGGTGGCGGCCGGCTCGCCGTGGTACATGACGCTGTTCGGCCGGGACTCGCTGCTGACCGCCTACCTGGCGTTGCCGCTGGACCAGGCGCTCGCGGTCGGGACGCTTCGCATGCTGGCCAGGCACCAGGGCAAGACCACCGACGCGGCGACCGAGGAGGAGCCCGGCAAGATCCTGCACGAGCTGCGCAGCGGGATCGACCCGAGCCGCTACCTCGGCGGCGGGCACGCCTACTACGGCACGGTCGACGCGACGCCGCTGTTCGTGGTGCTCGTCGGCGAGCTGAGCCGCTGGGGGGTCGACGTCGAGGAGTTCCTGCCGCACGTGGACCGCGCCCTGCAATGGCTGCAGACCCACGACGGGTTCGTCAGCTACCGGCGCCGGACCGACCGCGGGCTGGTCAACCAGGGCTGGAAGGACTCCTGGAACGGGGTGAACTTCGCCGATGGGCGGCTGGCCCGGGCGCCGGTCGCGCTCGCCGAGGTTCAGGGCTACGCGTACGCGGCATATCTGGCCAGGGCCGAGCGGGCCGGCCCGCGCGGCGCCG
>DASSUA010000608.1:0-2229 GCA_035707525.1 Pseudonocardiaceae bacterium | reverse complement strand
GGTCGGCTCGGGGATGGTGAAGCAGAAGAACGGGCCGGCGACGGGGTTGGCGGCGCCGAGCACGGTGGCGATCTTGTCGGTCCAACCGGCGTACCAGACCCAGCGGTCGATCGCGGCGTCCACCTGCTCGGCGGCTCGCTCGGCCGGCAGGCCCTCGGCGGTGGAGACCTCGGCGACGAACTGGTCGCGCCGCCCCTCGAGCATCTCGGCGACGCGGAACAGCACCTGGCCGCGGTTGTAGGCGGTGGCGCCGGACCAACCGCCGAACGCCTTGCGGGCGGCGGCGACGGCGTCGCGGACGTCCTTGCGGGAGGCCTGGGCGGCGTTGGCGACGAACCGGCCGCCGGCGTCCGTCACCGGGTAGGAGCGGCCGGACTCCGAGCGCGGGAACGCTCCGCCGATGTAGAGCTTGTAGGTCTTGGCAACGGCCAGCCGGCCAGAAGAATCAGACATCGAGGTAGGCCTCCAGCCCGGCGCGGCCGCCCTCGCGGCCGAATCCCGACTCGGTATAGCCGCCGAACGGGGCGGCCGGGTCGAACCGGTTGAACGTGTTGGCCCACACGACGCCCGCACGCATCCGCTGGGCCATCCACAGGATGCGCGAGCCCTTCTCCGTCCAGACCCCGGCGGACAGGCCGTACGGGGTGTTGTTCGCCTTGGCGACGGCCTCGGCGGGGGTCCGGAAGGTGAGCACGGACAGCACCGGCCCGAAGATCTCCTCCCGCGCGATCCGCATCGCCTGGCTGACGTCGGAGAACACGGTGGGCGCGAAGAAGAAGCCCTTGTCGGGCAGCGGGCACGGGCTGGTCCAGCGCTGGGCGCCCTCGGCGTCGCCGGAGTCGACCAGTTCGGTGATCTTCTGCAGCTGCTGGCGGGAGTTGATGGCGCCGACGTCGGTGTTCTTGTCCAGGGGATCGCCGACGCGCAGCGTCGACACCCGGTAGCGCAGCTTGTCGAGCACCTCGTCGGCGACCGACTCCTGCACGAGGACGCGGGAGCCGGCGCAGCAGACGTGGCCCTGGTTGAAGAAGATGCCGTTGACGATGCCTTCGACGGCCTGGTCGACCGGCGCGTCGTCGAAGATGATGTTGGCGGCCTTGCCGCCGAGCTCGAGAGTGAGCTTGCGGCCGGTGCCGGCGAGCGACTGCTGGATGAGCTTGCCGACCTCGGTCGAGCCGGTGAACGCGACCTTGTCGACGCCGGGGTGGTTGACCAGGGTGGCTCCGACGTCGCCGGCGCCGGGGATGAAGTTGACGACGCCGGGCGGCAGGTCGGCCTGCTGGCAGATCTCGGCGAGCACCAGGGCGGTCAGCGGGGTGGTCTCGGCCGGCTTGAGCACGACGGTGTTGCCGCAGGCCAGCGCCGGCGCGACCTTCCAGGCCGCCATCAGCAGCGGGAAGTTCCACGGGATGACCTGCCCGGCGACCCCGAGCGGGCGCGGGTCGGGGCCGTAGCCGGCGTAGCCGAGCTTGTCGGCCCAGCCGGCATGATGGAAGAAGTGCGCCGCGACCAGCGGGATGTCCACGTCGCGCGACTCGCGGATCGGCTTGCCGTTGTCCAGGGACTCCAGCACGGCCAGCTCGCGGGCCCGCTCCTGGACGATCCGGGCGATCCGGAACAGGTACTTGGCGCGCTCGGCGCCGGGCATCCGCGACCAGACCTCGTCGTAGGCGCGGCGCGCGGCGTCGACCGCGGCGTCCACGTCGGACGGCGCCGCGGTGCTGACCTCGGCGAGCACCTCCTCGGTCGCCGGGTTGACGGTCTTGAGCGGCTCGCCGGCACCGTCGACGAAACTGCCGTCGATGAACGGCTGGTAGCTGGGCCGAAGCCGGGCGATCTCGCGGGACTCCGGTGCCGGAGCGTAGGTCCAGTTCATCAGTCCACCGTCACGTAGTCGGCGCCGGAGTAGTGGCCCTCCAGCTGGGTGCGGCGTTGCATGAGCAGGTCGTTGAGCAGGCTGGAGGCGCCGACCCGGAACAGGTCCGGGGTCAGCCACTGCGGCCCGGCGACTTCGTTGACGGCGACCAGGTAGCGGATCGCGTCCTTGGTGTTGCGGATCCCGCCGGCCGCCTTGACCCCGCGCAGGGCTCCGGTGACGACGTGCCAGTCGTGCACCGCCTGCAACATGACGTGGGTCACCGGCAGCGTGGCGGCCGGGGACACCTTGCCGGTGGAGGTCTTGATGAACTCGGCGCCGGCGAGCAGCGCAAGCCAGCTGGCCCGGCGCAC
>DASSUA010000607.1:0-2662 GCA_035707525.1 Pseudonocardiaceae bacterium | reverse complement strand
GCTGCGCTACTGCCTGGCCCGGATGGGGCCGGTCAGGGGCAGCTACGTCACCGCCGAGGACGTGGCCCAGGAGGTCTGCCTCACCGTGCTGCGGGTGCTGCCACGCTTCCAGGACCAGGGTCGCCCGTTCGGGGCGTTCGTCTACGGGATCGCCGCCCGCAAGGTCTCCGAGGCGGCCCGCGCGGTGCGCCGCCGGCCGTCGCAGACCTCCCTGGAGACATTGACCGACCGGCCAGATCCCGCGGCCGGCCCGGAACCGCTGGCCATCGCCGCCGATCTTTCCGCGCGACTGCACCGTATGCTCGGCCGGCTGTCCCCGATACAGCGCGAGGTGATCATCTTGCGGGTGGCGGTCGGCCTGCCCACCGATGAGGTCGCCGCCGCCCTCGCCGTCTCTGCGACGCGGGTCCGGGTCGCGCAGCACCGAGCGCTCAAGAGGCTGCGCGCGCTCGCCGATGAGATCCTCGACGGGGTGACCCCATGACGACGAAACGCTCACCGCACTGGGAGCAGCCGGCCGACTCCGCCGCGGTCCACGCCGACGACCTGCTCCTCGGCGCGATCGGCCGGGGCGCGCCGACGCCGGCCAGCGAGCCCGTGGTCGACCTGCTGTCCGCATGGCGCGCCGAGATCACCCAGGCGGCCGACCGCAGCCTGGCCCGGGACTCGCCGATCCCGATCCCGCGCGGCGCCGCCCACCCGACCCAGCGCTCTCCCCGCCCACTGCTGCTGACTTCAGCGGCCGTCGCCGTCATCGCCCTACTGTGCCTGGCGACCCTGAACGCCACCCCGCAGAGTCCACTGTGGCCGATCACCACCGCGGTGTTCCCGCAGCGGGCCGACGCGCGGCTCGCCCAGGAGGCCATCCACCACGCCCGCCAGGCCGCGGCGGAGGGCCGGTACGCGGACTCGCAGCGCCACCTCGACCGCGCCACCGACCTGCTCGACCGGCTCGGCAGTGACCCGCGCATCGAGCAGCTACGATCCGAGATCGACGCGATCCGGACCGCCATACTCGACGCCGACCCGCCCGCCTCCAGCGCCGAGCCACCGGTCCCTGCGCCATCCGAGCCACCGGTCCCGGCGCCATCCGAGCCACCGGTCCCGGCGCCATCCGAGCCACCGGTCCCGGCGCCATCCGGGACGGCACGTCCCAGCCCCGCGCGGCCGGCCAACCCCGCGCCGCCGACCGCTCCGCCATCATCGATCGCCCCACTATCGCCGGTCGCCCCGGCGCAGCCGGAAGCGCCGGCCCCTGCCACCTCGGTGCCGGCGGAGAGCCCAGCACCCACCAATCCGGCTTCGCCAGGTAAACCAGCACACGCCATCCCGGCGCGGATCGTCCTGCCTCCGCCCGGCCAGCACCGCCCAGCTCGGCCCTACCCGGCACCGCGCGGCTCCGCCAGGGTGCCAGACTCCACGCCGCGGACGGGGACGCACCGCGATCCCCGGGACGGCACGCCACCCCGGCAATGCCGTAACTGTCCGTTATCGCCACACCACTCAAAGGTTGCCGTACCGGTCTATCGATAGCTGGTCACGGCATCCATGACCTTTGGCCCTGAGCGGTTTCGCCCCGCAGGTGGTAGACAATGCGTATGATCCGGGTCTTCCTGCTAGACGACCATGAGGTCGTCCGGCGCGGGCTGTGCGAGCTACTCCAGCGCGAAGGCGACATCGAGGTCGTCGGCGAGTCCGGCTCCGCCCAGGAGGCGGCGCGGCGCATCCCCGCCCTGCGCCCCGACGTGGCGATCCTGGACGCACGCCTGCCCGACGGTAACGGCATCGACGTGTGCCGCGACGTGCGCGCCGTGGACTCCTCGATCAAGGGGCTGATCCTCACCTCGTACGAGGACGACGAGGCGCTCTTCGCAGCGATCATGGCTGGTGCCGCCGGCTATGTGCTCAAGCAGATCCGCGGCACGGATCTGGTCGACGCGGTCCGCCGGGTGGCTGCCGGACAGTCCCTGCTGGACCCGGCCATTACCCAACGCGTATTGGAACGCATACGCCACGGAGTCGAAGAGCCGCGTGAGCTCAAATCCCTCACCGAACAAGAGCGGCGGATCCTCGAGTACGTCGCCGAGGGTCTGACCAACCGGGAGATCGCTGCCAAGATGTTCCTGGCCTAAAAGACCGTGAAGAACTACGTGTCCAGCCTGCTCGCCAAGCTCGGCTTGGAACGGCGCACTCAGGCCGCCGTTCTGGCCACGCGGCTGCTCGGTGAGCAGCGGCACTGACCGGAGGGGGACGGTAATGACATCTGTCAAAGGCAGCGACGATAGGGCCGGCATCAACGGCCGGAGTCGCGTTCCGGCTGCCCGCCGGCCAAGCGACGCCGACGAGATGACGCCGGCACGCCGCGAAGGGCATGTGGCCGTCGGTGTGGACGGCTCGCCGAGCAGCCTGGCGGCGCTGCGCTGGGCCGCGTACGAGGCAACGCTGCGCGGCTGCCCACTGCGCATCCTGCACTGCGTCACCTGGCCCGCGGTTGCGGCGGCGCTGGGCGTGCCGCCTGCGGCGGCGGCGAGCGAGGACCTGCAGGCCGAGGCCGAGCAGCTCTTGGACCAAGCCGTCACGGCGGCCCGCAAGGCGGCACCGACGATCCCGGTGAGCGGGGCGATCATCGACGGGGCGCCCAGCACGGTGCTGGTCGAGGAGT
>DASSUA010000606.1:0-2985 GCA_035707525.1 Pseudonocardiaceae bacterium | reverse complement strand
GCTCCGGATCGACCGCGAGACACAGCGCGGGCGCGAGCGGCGAGCCCGGCGGGGCGAACTCGGCCACCGCATCGAGCAGCCCGCGCAGCCGGCCGCCCGGCGCGAGCGAGACCGCCAGGTCGTCGTCGGTGAGCACGGGCGGTTCGCCGGGCGAGTTCGGCAACCGTCGCGGCCGGTCGACCAGCGGCCAGACGATCGTGAACGGGGTGCGAGCGGCCGGGGGCACCGGCGGCCGCGGGGCGGCGCCGGCACCGGCCGGCAGGCCGAGCACGGGCAGCAGCAGCCGGGTGGCCGCCAGCCGGGCCCGGTCGCCGTCGTCCGGGGTGCCGTTGAGGTTGACCAGCAGCGGGTAGACACCGGGGGCGTCGATGCCGAGGGAGTCGAGCTCCCCGCCGCCGCGCAGCGCGACGTCGACCCGGAACGCCACCGAACCACCGGGCGGGAGGTCGCCGGGGACGTCGGTGAACCGCGGCCGGGCGGTGTCGGTGGCCGCCGCCCCGGACAACGCCGCCCGCAGCTCGTCCTCGGTGCCGGCCGGCTCGCCGCGCTGCACCCGCATGTCCATCGCGGTGACCATCCGGTCGCTCGAGTTGGACACCCGACCGGTGACGGTCAGCACGCCGGGACCGTCGGCGGTCACCAGGCGCGGGCTCATCGAGTCCAGCTCGATCCGCACGGTGCCGTCCGGCTGCGCAGCGGCTACGGCGGCGGCACCGCCAAGCGTCACGGCACCGCCAGGCGTCACGGTCCCGCTGGCCAGAACTGTCGGCCAGGCGATCAGGGCGGTCGTCAGCAGGGTGGCGGCCCTAACGGCGGCCCTCACGCGGACTCCGAGAGCATCTCGGTGGCCAGCCGCACCAGCCTGCGCTCGTCGGCGTAGGCCAGCCGCCCGTCCAGTTCGCCAATCGGCACCCAGGCCACCTCCGTGACCTCCACGTCCTCGTCGCTCAACTCGCCGCCGACGGCCTCCATGAGGAAGTGGTGCACGGTCTTGTGCACCCGGCGGTCCTCGGCGACGAACCAGTAGTCGATGGTGCCGAGCGGCGCCAGCACCCGGCCGGCGATGCCGGTCTCCTCGGCGACCTCGCGGATCGCGGCCTGCTCCGGGGTTTCGCCGGACTCGATGTGGCCCTTGGGCAGCGACCACAGCAGCCGTCCGCGCCGGTCCAGCCGGCCGATCAGCGCCGCGCTCGCCCGGTCGACGTCGACGACGAGACCGCCGGCGGACGTCTCGTCCACCGTGCGCAGCCGGCGCCCGCCCGGCTTGCCGAACTTCCCGCCGGCCCGTGCGGGCTTGCCGGGCTTGCCGTTGGTCCTGGCGACCGAGTTCGTGCCGGCCGTGGCCGGGCTGGGGATTGTCTTGGCGTCGTTCTTGCGGCCGGACCGCCCGGGCCGGCGGCGCCGGTTCCGCCCGCCCGCCTTCTGTTGCTGGTCGCCGGGGCCGGCCGGGGCTGTCGGGGCTGTTGGGGCGTCGTGTCGGGGGGTGGCCGGTTCGGCCTTCGCCTCGCCGGCGGGCGTTTCCTCCGGATTCCCCGGAGCGGGCCCGTTCCGCGTCCCGGAGCTGCCGGAACGTCGTCGACCGCGGCGACGGCGGCGGCTCGGCTGGGGATCGCCGGAACTGCCGGCCGACGGGGACATGATGGCGATGGTAGTGCCGCCACTCGGGCTCCCGGGGCGCGCCGCGGTGCCCCGCGGCGATCGGCGTCGGCCACCGAGATCCGGCTACCCTCCACCGCCGTGCGCACCGATCTACCCGCCCGCGACCGCGCCGGCCTACCCGGCTCCGGCGTTATCCACGACGCCAGGCGGACCGACCCGCAGCACAATGCCGTGGTGGACCTGATGCCGATCGCGCCGGAGGCCGCCGAGCTCGCCGAGCGGTTCGCCGCCGCCGGGCACCGGCTCTACCTGGTCGGCGGCTCGGTTCGGGACGCTCTGCTCGGCCGGCTGGGCAGTGACCTGGACTTCACCACCGACGCGCATCCGCCGCAGGTGCAGCGGATCCTGGCCGGCTGGGCCGACAAGGTGTGGGACATCGGGATCGAGTTCGGCACCGTCGGCGGGTACAAGCGCGGGATCACGGTCGAGATCACCACGTTCCGCTCCGACAGCTACGACCGGGTCGGCCGGCGCCCGCGGGTCACCTTCGGCGACACGATCGAGGGTGACCTGCTGCGCCGCGACTTCACCGCCAACGCGATGGCGGTCCTGCTGCCGGACCGCGAGTTCGTCGACCCGCACGGCGGGCTGCCGGCGCTCGCCCGCGGCGTGCTGGACACCCCGGCCACGCCACAGGAGTCGTTCGCCGACGACCCGCTTCGCATGCTGCGCGCGGCGCGGTTCGTCAGCCAGCTCGGGTTCACCGTCGCCCCCCGGGTGCTCGACGCCATCGCCGGCATGACCGAGCAGATCACCCGGATCGCGCCGGAGCGCGTGCAGGCCGAGCTGACCAAGCTCATGCTCGGCGCCCACCCGCGGCGCGGCCTCGAGCTCATGGTCGACACCGGGCTCGCCGGCCACGTGCTGCCCGAGGTGCCCGCGATGCGCCTCGAGATCGACGAGCACCACCAGCACAAGGACGTCTACCAGCACTCGCTGGTCGTGCTCGACCAGGCGATCGAACTCGAGGAAGGGGAGCCGGATCTGGTGCTGCGGCTGGCCGCGCTGCTGCACGACATCGGCAAGCCGGCGACCAGGCGCTTCGAGCCTGGCGGCGGCGTCAGCTTCCACCACCACGAGGCCGTCGGGGCGAAGCTGGCCAGGCGCCGGCTGCGCGAGCTGCGCTACTCCAAGGATGTGGTCTCGGAGGTCGGGCAGCTCGTGTTCCTGCACCTGCGGTTCCACGGCTACGGGCGCGGGGAGTGGACCGACTCGGCGGTGCGCCGCTACGTCACCGACGCGGGGCCGTTGCTCGGGCGCCTGCACAAGCTCGTGCGCGCCGACTGCACCACCCGCAACAAGCGCAAGGCGCTCGCGCTGCAGCAG
>DASSUA010000605.1:0-6407 GCA_035707525.1 Pseudonocardiaceae bacterium | reverse complement strand
CGTGGGTGCCGCCCTCGTGGGTGTTGATCGTGTTGGCGAACGTGTAGACCGACTCGGCGTAGGTCGAGTTCCACTGCATCGCGACCTCGACCTCGAGGCCGTCGCCCTTGGCGCCGAACGAGACGACCTTCTTGTGGATCGCGTCCTTGGTCGCGTTGATGTGCTTGACGAAGTCCTCGAGGCCGCCGGGGTAGCAGTACTTGCGCTCCTTGACCCGGCCGGTCTCCTCCTCGCCGTTGCCATTGCCGTCGTCGCTGTGCCCGTTTCGCCTGTCGTGCAGCACGATCGTGAGGCCCTTGTTGAGGAAGGCCATCTCCTGCAGCCGCCTGGCGACGGTCTCGGCGTTGAACTCGGTGGTCTCGAAGATCTTCTCGTCCGGCCAGAACGTCACGACCGTGCCGGTGCGCTTGGTCGCCTCGCCCTTGAGCAGCTTGCCCGGCTGCGAGCTCACGTAGTGCTGGCGCCACACCCGGCCGTCGCGGTGGATCTCCACGTCGAGCGCCCTGGACAGGGCGTTGACGACCGAGACGCCGACGCCGTGCAGGCCGCCGGAGACCGCGTAGGCCTTGCTGTCGAACTTGCCGCCGGCGTGCAGCGTGGTGAGCACGACCTCGACCGCCGGGCGCTTCTCGACCGGGTGCATGTCCACCGGGATGCCGCGGCCGTCGTCGGACACGCTGACCCCGCCGTCGGCCTGCAGCGTCACCTCGACCCTGGTCGCGACGCCGGCCATCGCCTCGTCGACGGCGTTGTCGACTACCTCCCAGACCAGGTGGTGCAGGCCGCGCTCGCCGGTCGAGCCGATGTACATGCCTGGACGTTTGCGAACGGCTTCGAGTCCTTCGAGGACAGTGATCGACGATGCGCTGTAGTCATTCTTCTTGGCAGCCACGGGTCTCCTCATCGAGGCCGACAGGCCGGAGAGTGGCGTCGGCGCAACCTTCCCAATTCTACCCGTGAACCGCTCGTGACCGCGCCCGCGGCACGCTGCCCGACAGGTCTCATCCGTAGGTGTCGCGGGGTCCCCGGCCTGGGACGTGCCGGGTGCCGTGGCGCCAGCTCGGCGCAGCCGGACCCTGGATGCGCAGTTTGCTCACCACGCCACGACCGACGCCGGCGGCGATGCGGGCGAGCAGCTGCCGCTGCAGCAGCCGAAGCTGCGTCGCCCAGGCCGTCGAGCTCGCCTGCACGGTCAACTCGCCCTCGCGCAGGGAGACGGGCTGCGCGTGCTCCGCGACCTCGGCGCCGACCAACTCGGCCCACCGGCCGAACACGGCCCCGCCGGAAAGGTGCTGCGCCCAGCCGCGCTGGGCGGCGATCCGCGACGCCAGCCGGCCAAGCGGCTGCGGGTCGCGGTCATCGGGCCGTGCCCCGGACCACCCGGTCCGCCGCCGCGTCCGGTTGCCGGCCGCGCCACGCCGCGGGGCCGGCGTTCGGCCACGGGCCCGGGCGGCCTGCTTGGCCGCCTCCAGTGCAGCCCTGGCCAGATCCGGGCCCGCCGACTGTGGGCACTCGGAGTTGTCCACAGAATCCACAGGGTTGTCCCCAACCGGGGACAAATCCGCGCCGCCCCCACCCGGGGACCGATCGGTCATCCCGCTCGCACCCGCCCGTCGTGGACGTCGAACCAGCGACCCCCCAGCTCGGCGGGCACGTCCTCGGCGACGGCGGCGGTCACCAGCACCTGCTCGGCGGTGCCGGCCACCTTCGCCAGCGCGGCCCGCCGCCGGCGGTCGAGCTCGGCGAACACGTCGTCGAGCACGAGCACCGGATCCACCCCGTCGCCGCGCAGCAGTTCGAACGAGCCGAGCCGCAGGGCCAGCGCGAACGACCACGACTCGCCGTGGCTGGCGAAGCCGCGCGCGATCTCAGGGCCCAGCCGCAGCTCCAGCTCGTCGCGGTGCGGCCCGACCAGGCACACCCCCCGCTCCAGCTCGGCCGGCCTGGCCGCCGCCAGCCCCGCCAGCAGCAAGTCCTGCAGCCGCTCGACGTCGGCGCGAGCGCCGCCGGCGGTCGCGTAGCCGTCCGGCACCGCCACGGTCGACCGGTAGACCAGCCGGGCCGCCTCGGACTCCGGCGCGACGGCCGCGTACGAGGACGTGACGTGCGGGTCGAGATCGGCGACCAGGTCGAGCCGCCCGGCCAGCAGCGTCGCGCCGTGCGCAGCCAGGTGGCCGTCCCAGACGTCGAGCGTGCGCAGGTCGGCCGAGCCGCGGGCGGTCTTCAGCAGCGCCGAGCGCTGCTTGAGCACGCGCTCGTAGTCCGAGCGCACGCCGGCGAACCGGGGCGCCCTGGTCACCAGCAGCTCGTCGAGGAACCGCCGGCGCTCGGCGGGGTCGCCACGCACCAGGGCGAGGTCCTCGGGGGCGAACTGCACCAGGCGGAGGATTCCCAGCACCTCGCGCGGCCGCTTGGCCGGGGCGCGGTTGACCCTGGCCCGGTTCGACCGGCCGGGATTGATCTCCAGCTCGACGACGAGCTGGCGGCCGGCGCTGACCACGGTCGCCCGGACGACCGCCCGCTCGGCGCCGCGCCGCACCAGCGCCGCGTCGGCGGCGACCCGGTGCGAACCGAGCGTGGCGACGTAGCCGAGCGCCTCGACGAGGTTGGTCTTGCCCTGACCGTTCGCGCCCACCAGGACGCTCACGCCCGGCTCGAGTGCGACGTCGGCCTCCGCCCAGGAGCGGAAGTCGACGAGCTGCAGCCGGCTGACGTGCACGCCGACCGTCAGTGGACCTCGCCGGCACCCGACGTGGGGCCGGCCTTCGTCACCGCGTGCCCGCCGAACTGCTGGCGCAGCGCCGCGACCGCCTTCATCGCCGGCGAGTCCTCCTGCCTGGAGGCGAACCTGGCGAACAGCGCGGCCGAGATCACCGGCGCCGGCACCGCGAGCCGGATGGCCTCCTCGACCGTCCAGCGGCCCTCGCCGGAGTCCTGCACGTAACCGGACAGCTCGGCCAGCTCCGGGTCGGCGTCGAGCGCGCGCACCAGCAGGTCCAGCAGCCATGACCGCACGACCGTGCCGCGCGTCCAGGACTTGAGCACGGCCGGCACGTCGGTCACCACGTTGGAGGCGGCGAGCAGCTCGTAGCCCTCGGCGTAGGCCTGCATCAGGCCGTACTCGATGCCGTTGTGGACCATCTTGGCGAAATGGCCGGCGCCCACCGGGCCGGCGTGCGCGAAACCCTCGTCGCGCGGGCCCTCCGGGCGCAGCGTGTCGAAGATCGGCATGGCGCGCTGCACGTATTCCTCATCGCCGCCGACCATGAGCCCGTAACCGTTCTCGCGGCCCCACACGCCGCCGGACACGCCGCAGTCGACGTAGCCGATCTTCCGCTCGGCGAGCACCTCGGCGTGCGCGACATCGTCGGTGAACCGCGAGTTGCCGCCCTCGATCACCAGGTCGCCCTCGTCGAGCAGCGCGGCGAGCTCGGTGACCGTCTGCCTGGTCGGCTCCCCGGACGGAACCATGATCCAGACCGTGCGCGGGGTGGCCAGCTTGTGGACCAGGTCGGCGAGCGAGCTCGCGTCGCTGATCTCGGCGTTGCGGTCGTAACCGACGACCTCGTGGCCACCAGCGCGCAGCCGCTCCCGCATGTTGAAGCCCATCCGGCCCAACCCAACAAGTCCTAGCTGCACGGCGTTCACGGTAGAGCGTCGCCGGCAGCGGAGCAGGCCGACCCACGGGTCGGGGCGGATACCAACATCCTCGTTTCGGATCTTTGTCTTGTGGGTAAGAGATACAGCCGTAGTAGTAGCCGCTGTGGGCACTGTGGATGGGGCCGATCGGGGCAGGTGGGAGCGTTTGTTGCCCTGTGGATGGCCACTGTGTGTGTCTGGGGGCGGGTGGGCCCGGCGGTGGATGCTTTGGGGTTGCTCCATTCGATACACACCCCGGCCGAGTTATCCACAGAGTTGTCCCCACTTGTGGGCCATTGCGGGTGTGGATAGTCGCCGAACGTGACCGGGCGCGGGACGGCGTTCACGTTTGGGCGTCACACCCTGCGGATCGCACCGGCGAGGAGCTGGCTGTAGGTGAGCCGTCCGAGCAGCTGGTGGCAGGCCTGGGACTCGGTGGGGAGCCGGGCCAGCTCGACCTTGTTCCCCCGCTCGCGCCAGTACACCTCCCACGCACCGTCACCGGCCTGCTCGACACACCAGGCCATCTCGGCATGGCCGCCGAGCACGACGACCTCCGTCGAGATGCCGATCGCCTCGACGGCGCGTTCGAGCTCTGCCAGGTTCACAGTGGGATCTCCCTCAGGTAGCCGGCGTTGACCAGGTCGACGATCGCCTCCGGTAGGTAGTACTGCGTCCCGCCGCCCGGCTGCCCCATCGCCGGCGCGATCGCGCCCTCCCAGACCGGGATCGGCCGCACCACCTCGTAGCGGTGGTAGCTGGGCAGCGGGTCACCCGGACTGACCCCCGGCCGCGACGGGTCGCGCAGGTCATACAGGTTGTCCGGCGGCAGCCCCCGCTCCGGGTACGGCGTGTCCGGTGGCGAGGCGTAGCGCCCGAACCCGGGGCCGAATCGGTCGATGGTCTCGCCGGGGCTCAGCACCGTCGGGCGCCGGTCTTCCGGCCTGGCGAAGCCGTCCGGATGCTGCTGCGGATCGGGCCAGTTGAGCTCGCGGTTGCCGCGGGCGTCGTAGCCGCCGCTGGGCCAGTACTCGCTGTTCCACTGCGGCTCGGTCATCGGGTTGCCGTGCGAGTCGAGGCCGAACCGGTGGTAGCTGGGCTGCACGATGTTCTGCACCGCCGGATTGGTCGTGTCCACACCAGGTCGCAATGCGTCGCTGACCCGGTCGGGGTTGGCGGCCGCCGAGTCGAGCAGTGACCGGTCGAGCAGCGAGGCGTTGGGATGCGTCAGGTTGTCGGTCGGGATCGTTCGACCGGCCGGATCGTAATGGTTGATCTGGCCGGTGGACGGTGAGCCGGGACTCGAGGTGGCGACTCCGGTACCGGTCGTGTGGCCGGTCGTGGTGCCCGACGCCGGGCCGGTGGTTGCCGGCGCGGTCGGATCCGTCACGCCTGCGGTCGCGCCGCTGGGTGACGTCGTGGCGGGCGTGCCGGTGCCGCCGGTGTTTGGGGGCGCGGTGACCGACCCGGGCGCGGTGGTCCCCTGCGGGGTGGTCTGTGGGGTGGTCTGCGGGGTGGTCGAGGCCGACGGATCGGGGCTGACGGTCGGCGGTTCGGTGCCGGGAGCCCGGACCGGATCGGGGGCGGGAATGTCGGGCGAGGCCGGCGCCGGCGCGTCCGGCCCGCCCGGTGCCCGGCGAAAGCCCGTGCGTAGCGCCTCCCAGATCTCGTCGAGCCGGCGCAGCAGCGGGCGCAGGTTGTTGATCGAGCGGATGAGTTTCTGGATGACGTCGGCGATGCGGCGGACCCACCGCGAGATCAGGGTGACCGCGGACGCGACGACGTGCGGGGTTGCGAGGCCGAGCGTCAGCCCCGCCTCGGCAAGCCACTGCGGGACGCGGGCGACGAGGGTGGCGATGCACTCGGCGACGAGGTCGCGGACGATCTCCCGGACCACCCCGACGAGCACGCCGACGATTTCGACGACGCTGCCGATGGTGTCCGAGGCGGTCGCGGTGGCGGTGAGCTGGTCGGCCTGGCGGGTGGCGACAGTGCGGTAGGCGTCGCCGGCCGAGCCGGTCCACTGCGCGGTCTGCTGGGCGACCGCGGTGGAGAACGACTGCTGGGCGCCGTTGACCGCGCCGGCGACGTTGCGCCACGTCTGCGCGTAGGAGGCGATCGTGTCCGGGTCGCCGGCGAGCCAGTCGAGGGCGTCGGTGAGCGGCTTGACGTGCTCGATGAGCCACGAGATGCCGGCGGCGACCAGGCTGCCGATCGGGTCGATCACCAGCCCTACGGTCTCCAGCGCCATCCCGCCGCCGCCGATCGCGATCTCGCTCCAGGAGCCCGACGAGATGCCGTTGTACAGATCGACAGCCGACTCGGCGATGCCGATCCCGCTGATCGCGGTTGTGGAGTCCTGCCGCTCGGCGACCAACGGGTTCGCGGGCGCGGTCATCGCAGGCTCCCGTCGAACGCGGCGGCGTTGGCCGTCTCGGTGTCGGTGTAGGTCGTCGCGGTGTCGCGGATGGCGCGTGCGGTGTTGCCCATGGCATCGACCGCCTCCTGCAGGGCCTGCACGCCGGCGTTTTCGACCGGGTCGACCATCGGCGGGAAGAACTGGCAGATGACGCCGTAGGCGTCGCGCGGCATCGAGACTGCGCGGGCCGCGTCGAGCGCGGTCGACAGCCGGCCCTGGATCCCGTCCAACGTGCCGGCGTGACCGTCGAGGTGCTCGGGCAGGACGTTGAACTGATCGGACATCGGCGACGCTCCGCGGGCTCGGGGTCGGCAAGTCGGTTGCGCGCGCGTCAGACGCCGACCGGCCC
>DASSUA010000604.1:0-2003 GCA_035707525.1 Pseudonocardiaceae bacterium | reverse complement strand
GCCACCTCGGTGACCAAGGCGATCAAGGCCGGAATCCCGGCCGTGCGCCGCGGCGGCCGGGTCACCGCCGTGCTTCCCGCCGACCCGCGGTCGGGCTACACCCTGGAGCACCGGCCGATGTCGCCGGAGTTGGCGGGCCGGCATGGCTGACGGCACCGGCCCGGTCCCCGTGTTCTGCTTTCCGCCCGCGGGCGCCGGCGCGAGCTTCTTCCACGCCTGGCGCGCCGGCTCCCCGCGGCTGCGGATCTGCCCGGTGGAGCTCCCCGGCCGGGAACGCCGGTTCGCCGAGCCGCCGCACACCGACCTGCGCGTGCTCGCCGGCCAGCTGGCCGGCGAGGTCGCCGGCCAGGTCGGCCAGGTCGGCACCGTGGACCGGGTGCTGTTCTTCGGGCACAGCCTCGGAGCGGTGCTGGCCTACGAGACCGTGCGGGCGCTGGCGGCCGCCGGGGCGCTGACCGGCAGGCAGGCCGCGCTCGTGGTCAGCGGCTCCGCCGCGCCGGGCATCCCGCGCCCGTACCCGCTGTCCGGCCGCCCCGACGACGCGTTCCTGGCGGGCTTGCGGCGCATCGTCGGCGGTGACCTGCCGGCACTCGACGATCCGGAGCTGCGGGAGCTGGTGCTGCCCGTGCTGCGCGCCGACGTGCTGATGCACGAGAGCTACCGCCCGGTGCCCGGCGAGCCGCTGGCCATCCCGGTGGTGTGCCTGCGCGGCTCGCAGGACCCGCTCGTCACCCCCGACGGCGCGGACCGCTGGGCCGCCGTCACCACCGGCCGGTTCGTGCGGCACGAGCTCCCCGGCGGGCACATGTTCCTGGTGCCGGCCTGGCGATCGGTGCTCGAGCTGATCGAGACGGTCGACGTGGCGGAGGGGACGAAGGTATGAGCCAGCGGCTGGCGGGCAAGGTGGCGATCGTCACCGGTGCGGCCCGCGGCATCGGCCGCGCGTGCTCGGTGGCGTTCGCCGAACAGGGCGCCGACCTGGTGCTGCTGGACATCGCGCACGACCTGCCCGGTGTCCCGTACCCGCTGGGCACGGTCAGCCAGCTGGAACACACCGCGCGGCTGTGCCGCAAGTACGAGGTCGCGGTCGCCGTGGAGCGCGCCGACGTGCGGCGGCCCGCCGAGGTGGCGCGGGTCGCCGACGCCACGATGGACCAGTTCGGGCGGATCGACGTGCTGGTCAACAACGCCGGCATCGCGGCGCCGTCCGGCAAGGTCGTGCACGAGGTCACCGAGGACGAGTGGGCGCTGATGCTCGATGTGGACCTCGGCGGCGCCTGGCGGATGACCAAGGCCGTGGCCGGGCACATGGTCGCCCAGCGCGCCGGCAGCATCGTCAACGTCGCGTCGACCGCCGGCCTCGTCGGCTACCGCAACTTCGCCGGCTACGTCGCCGCCAAGCACGGCGTCGTCGGCCTGACCCGGGCGGCGGCCCTCGACTACGCCCCCTACCGGGTCCGGGTCAATGCGCTGTGCCCTGGATCGGTTCGCGACGACGCGCAGCTGGAGGGCCGGATGCTCGCCGAGATCGCCCGGTCCCTCGGGGTCGCGGTCGCCGAGCACGAGGAGGTGTTCGTCCAGCGTCAGCCGACGAACGCCCTCGTCGAGGCGGTCGACGTCGCCGCGGCCGCGGTGTGGCTGGCCTCCGACGAGTCGCGGCACGCCACGGGCAGCGTCGTGACCGTGGACGGTGGCTTCACCGCCCAGTGAAGGCACCGCCGGAACCGGCAGGAAGGACAGATGAGCGTGTCGATGCTCGACCCGCGGGCGACCCCGGAGGGCACCCGGCCTGCGGCATCGGGCCATGCGATGGCCTACCGGGTGGCCGGGCCGGCCGCCCGGCTCCGGGCGAACCTGCCGCTGCTTTGCGCGGTGCCCGGGCTCGGCGAGCCGCGGCTGTGGACGCGCACCGTAACGGCCGGCGCGGCCGGCGCCGCGAGGGAGCGCGAGCTGCGCCGGCCGCTGCACCCCGGTGCACCGCTGCGGCTGGTCGCCCTCGAGCA
>DASSUA010000603.1:0-3769 GCA_035707525.1 Pseudonocardiaceae bacterium | reverse complement strand
GGCCGCACGGCGTTCGAGCACCGGGCGGTCGTGACCGGAGGCGACCGCGCCGAGCTGCTCGGCCGGCTCCGCGCCCTGGCCGCTGGCGAAGCGGCCGCCGGGGTGGTCAGCGGGACCGCCGGCCAGCCGGGTCGGACCGTGTTCGTCTTTCCCGGGCAGGGCTCGCAGTGGCCCGCAATGGCGACCCGGCTGCTCGCCGAGGCGCCGGCGTTCGCCGAGCGGATGGCGGCGTGCGAGCGGGCACTGGCGCCGCACCTGGCGGTGCCGCTCGCCGACGCCCTCGCCGATCCGGCCGCGCTGGAGCGCGTCGACCTGGTGCAGCCGGTGCTGTGGGCCGTCATGGTGTCGCTCGCCGAGCTGTGGCAGCGGCACGGCGTGCGGCCGGACGCGGTCATCGGCCACTCGCAGGGCGAGATCGCCGCGGCCTGCGTCGCCGGCGCGCTCTCGCTGGACGACGGGGCCAGGGTGGTCGCGCTGCGCAGCCGGGCCATCCGCGCCACGCTCGCCGGCACCGGCGGCATGATGTCGGTCGCGCTCCCGGCCGCCGAGGTGGCCGGGCGGCTCGCCGGCCGGTCCGGCCGGCTCTGGCTGGCCGTCGACAACGGCCCCCGCTCCACCGTGGTGTCCGGCGACCCGGGCGCCCTCGACGAGTTGCACGCCGAGCTGCGCGGCGCCGGCATCAGGGCCCGGCGGGTGCCGGTGGACTACGCGTCGCACTGCCCGCACATCGAACGGATTCGCGAGCGGCTGCTGGACGAGCTGGCCACGGTGATCCCGCGCGAGCCCGAGGTGCCGATGCTGTCGACCGTCACCGGGCAGTGGCTGCGCCCGGGCGAGGCCGACGCCGGCTACTGGTACGACAACCTGCGCCGGCAGGTCCGCTTCGGCGCGGTGGTCGCAGACCTCGCCGGCCGGGGGCACTCGACGTTCGTCGAGGTCAGCGCGCACCCGGTGCTCACCATGAGCGTCCAGGAGACGCTGGACGGCCTCGACGAGCAGGCCGGCCCGCCGGTCACCGTGACCGGGACGCTGCGCCGCGACGACGGGGGCCCGGACCGCTTCGCCGCGTCGCTGGCCGAGCTGCACGTGCACGGCGTGCCGGTGGACTGGTCGCCGTTGTTCCCCGGTGCCACGCCGGTCGAGCTGCCCACCTACCCGTTCCAGCGGCAGCGGTACTGGTTCGAACCGCCGCCCGCCGGGCCGGCAGCCGAGAGCCACGCCGGGGACGCCGAGTTCTGGCGGGCCGTCGGCGGCGACGACCTGGCCGGGTTCGCCGAGCGGCTCGGGGTGGCGCCGCGGGCGCTCGCCGAGGTGGCCCCCGCCCTGGCCGCCTGGCGGGCCGGCCGCGCCGAGGACGCCGCCGTCGACTCGTGGCGCCACCGCGTCGTCTGGCGGCCGGCCGGGGACCCCCCGGCGGGTGCCCGGCTGCCCGGCTGGCTGGTCGTGCTGCCGGAGGACCTGCCGGAGCCGGCCGCGGCGCTGGCGCAGCCGCTGGCCGACGCGCTCGCCGAGCGCGGCGCGAGGGTGCTGCGGGTCGCCGGGCAGCACGGCCAGCCGCCCGGCCGCGCCGAGCTGGCCGGTGAGCTGGCCGGTGAGCTGGCGGGGTCGGGTCACGAGGGCGCCGGCGTCCTGTCGCTGCTTTCGCTCGACGAGCGCCCGCATCCCGGGCACGGCGCGCTGTCCAGGGGCCTGGCCGCGACGCTCGCCCTGGTCCAGGCCACCCACGACGCCGGCGCCAGTGGCCGGATCTGGAGCCTGACCAGCGGCGCGGTCGCGGTCGACGGCGGGCACGACGCGAGCCCGTTCGCCGCCGCCGTGTGGGGCCTGGGCACCGTGCTCGGCCTGGACCACCCCGACTCGTGGGGCGGCCTGGTCGACCTCGCCGGGCCGGTCGACCGCAAGGCGCTCGACCGGCTGTGTCACGTCCTGACCGCCGATGGTCAGGCCGGCGAGGACCAGGTGGCGATCCGCCCGGCCGGGGTGTTCGTCCGCCGCCTGGTGCGCTCGGCCGCCCGTGCGGAGCCGCGGCCGAGGTGGCGGCCGCGCGGCACCGTCCTGGTCACCGGCGGCACCGGCGCGCTCGGCGCCGCCGTCGCCGGCTGGCTCGCCGGCGACGGCGCCGAGCACGTCGTGCTCGCCAGCCGGCGCGGACCGGCGGCCGCCGGCGCGGCGGAGCTGGCCGAAGAGCTGGCCGCGCTCGGCTGCCGCGCCACGCTCGCCGCCTGCGACGTCGCGGACGCCGGCCAGCTGCGGGCACTGCTGGCCGGGCTGCCGGAACCGCCGACGGCCGTGGTGCACGCGGCCGGCGTGCTCACCGCCGAGCCGGAGCTGCCCGCCGCGGACCTCGCCGGCCTTGCCGAGGTCTGCCGGGCCAAGGTGCTCGGCGCGGTCAACCTCGACGCGCTGACCGCGCACCTGGACCTCGACGCGTTCGTGCTGTTCTCCTCTGGCGCCGCGGTGTGGGGCACCGCCCGGCAGCCCGCCTACGGGGCGGCCAACGCGTTCCTCGACGCGCTCGCCCACCGCAGGCGGGCCCGGGGCCAGGCGGCGACCGCGATCGCCTGGGGCCCGTGGGCCGGCGGCGGCATGGTCGACGAGCTGGCCGCCGCCCAGCTGGCCAGGATGGGCGTGTCCGCGATGCCACCCCGGCTGGCCGTGCGCGCGCTGCGCGACGCGCTCGCCGGCGGCGAGAGCCACCAGGTCGTGGTCGACGCGGACTGGGCCAGGTTCGCGCCGGTCTACACGTTCACCCGGCCCAGCCGGCTGCTGTCCGAGCTGCCCGAGGTGCGCGCCGCGCTGGCGGCCGAGCAGGCCGGCGGGTTCGAAGCCGGCGAGCCGGCCGGCGACGCCGCGGCCGAGCTGCGCGGCCGGCTCGCCGCGCTGACCGAGAGCGGCCAGCGGCGCGAGCTGTTCGACCTCGTCGTGGCGCAGGTCGCCGTCGTGCTCGGCCACGACAGCGCGGCCGGCGTCGACACCGGCAGGGCGTTCAAGGAGCTGGGTTTCGACTCGGTCAGCGCCGTCGAGCTGCGCAACCGGCTCGGCCGGCTCACCGGCGCCAAGCTCGCCGCGACGGTCGTGTTCGACCACGCCACCCCGGCCCGGCTCGCCGAGCACCTGCGGTCGCTGCTGTGTGCCACGGACGCGGCGCCCGCCGAGATCGTGCTCGCCGCGCTCGACCAGCTCGACGCCGCCATCCCGGCGGTGCCCGCCGAGGCCGTGGCCGAGCTGCACCTGCCGGCCAGGCTGCACGCGCTGCTGTCCAGGCTCGGCGGCCACGCCGGCGCCGGGGACGACATCGCCGGGCGGCTGGACGGCGCGAGCGCACAGCACGTCTTCGACCTCATCGACAACGAGCTCGGCGTCGGCTGAGGCGCAGGCGGGTGGGCGGGATCAGCGGACGGAGCGGAGAAGAGACCGGCATGGCGCAGGACGAGAAGCTGCTCGACTACCTCAAGCGGGTCACCGCGGAGCTGCACCAGGCCAGGCAGCGGCTGCGGGAGCAGCACGACGCCGGGCGGGAGCCCATCGCGATCGTGGCGATGAGCTGCCGGTATCCCGGCGGCGTCCGCTCCCCGGAGGACCTGTGGCGGCTGGTCGCCGGCGGCACCGACGCGGTCGGCCCGTTCCCGGCCGACCGCGGCTGGAACCTCGACGCGCGCTTCGACGCCGACCCGGACGACCCCGGCACCAGCTTCGTGCGCGCCGGCGGCTTCCTCGACGACGTGGCCGGCTTCGACGCCGGGTTCTTCAACATCTCGCCGCGCGAGGC
>DASSUA010000602.1:0-6000 GCA_035707525.1 Pseudonocardiaceae bacterium | reverse complement strand
CCGCCCTTGCGGCGCAGCACGTCGCCGACGGTCGCACCGGTCGAGTCCGGAGGGAGGAAGCCGTAGGAGGCCATCCAGCGGTCGTTGAAGACCTTCGAGAGGTAGCCGCGGCCACCGTCAGGCAGCAGCACCACGACGACGGCGTCCCGGCCGGCCTCCCGGGCGACCCGCAGCGCCGCCACGGCGGCCATGCCGCATGAGCCCCCGACCAGCAGGCCCTCCTCACGGGCCAGGCGCCGCGTGACCAGGAAGGACTCGGCGTCGGAGACCGCGATGATCTCGTCGGCGACGTTCCGGTCGTAGGCGTCCGGCCAGAAGTCCTCGCCGACGCCCTCGACCAGGTAGGGCCGGCCGCTGCCGCCCGAGTACACCGAGCCCTCGGGGTCGGCGCCGACGACCTTCACCCGGCCGTCGGACACCTCCTTGAGGTAGCGCCCGGTGCCGCTGATCGTGCCGCCGGTGCCGATGCCGGCCCCGAAGTGCGTGATCCGGCCGTCGGTCTGCTCCCACAGCTCGGGCCCGGTGCCCAGGTAGTGCGACTCCGGGTTCTGCGGGTTGGAGTACTGGTCGGGTTTCCAGGCGCCCTCGATCTCGGCGACCAGCCGGTCGGAGACGTTGTAGTAGGAGTCCGGGTGCTCGGGCGGCACGGCGGTCGGGCACACCACGACCTGCGCCCCGTAGGCGCGCAGCACGTTGCGCTTGTCCTCGCTGACCTTGTCCGGGCAGACGAACACGCACCGGTAGCCCTTGCGCTGCGCGACGAGGGCGAGCCCGACGCCGGTGTTGCCCGACGTCGGCTCGACGATCGTCCCGCCCGGCAGCAGCTGGCCGGACTGCTCGGCGGCCTCGACCATGCGCACCGCGATCCGGTCCTTGACGCTGCCGCCCGGGTTGAAGTACTCGACCTTCGCCAGCACGAGCGGTCGCAGACCCCCGGTCACCCGGCCCAATTTGACCAGCGGCGTGTTACCGACCAGATCCATAAGATGTTCGGCGTATTGCACGGCCGCGAGCGTAGTCCCGCCGGTCAACCACAATCGTCAGCCCGAAGTCGTGATGCCTGGCGCCGCCAAGTGGATCTGTCCGTATCCCCTTTCGGGGGTCCGCTGGAGTGTCCTCGCACTGCATCATGGAACACACAGTCATGCTCCTTCACTGTGCGAGTTCACGGCGCGAGTTCACGGCGCGAGATGCGGCATTCGGGGTGGGCGTTCTGGGAGGTGACGGGATGGCCGGTTTCGTCAGGACGACTGCGATGGCGGCCGGGGCGGTCGGGGGACTGTCGGTGTCGATGTGTGGGCTGCTGGTGGAGCAGTCCAAGCGGGCTCGCCGGGTGATCGGCAGGCCACACGGCAAGCCACTGCGCGCCGACGGCGTGTACCTGCCCGACGGCACCGGGCCGCTGCCGCCGGGCGATCCGCAGGCCGCCGGTCCCCTGCGGTTCGCGGTGCTCGGCGACTCGTCGGCGGCCGGGCTCGGCGCCGACGACCAGGATCACCTGCCGGGTGTGCTGATCGCCCGCGCGCTGGCCGAGGACACCAACCGACCGGTCCGGCTGGACACCTACGCGGTGAGCGGCTCGACGTCGCGCAACATCGCCCCACAGGTGCGCCTGGCGCTGGCCAACACGCCGCAGATCGCGCTGATCATTGTCGGCGGCAACGACGTGACCGCACGGATCCAGCCACGCGAGTCCGGTGAGCTGCTCGCCGAGGCCGTCGCGCAGCTGCGCGCGGCCGGCATCGCCGTCGTCGTCGGCACGTGCCCCGACCTCGGGATGATCCGCCCGATCCCGCAGCCGTTGCGCACGCTGGCAAGGGCGTGGTCGCTCTCGGTCGCCAGGCACCAGCGGGCCGCGGTGCGGCGCACCGGCGGGCACGCCGTGCCGCTCGCCGACCTGCTGGCCGCGGAGTTCCTGTCCAGGGACGACTACTTCTCGGTCGACCGGTTCCACCCGTCCGACGCCGGCTACGAGGCGGCCGCCGAGGTGCTGCTGCCCGCCGTGTTCGCCGCGGCCGGAACCTGGGAGGCGGGGCCGCTGCCGGTGCCGCCGGTGCGCTCGACGGCCGGCGGGGCCCGCCAGTCGGCGGTCAAGCTGGTCGCGACCGCGAACCGGCTGCTGAACCGCCGCGACCTGGCCGCTTAGCGTCACTTGCGTAGGCTCGGACGGGACGTCCGGCCGCTTCCCGCCGGCGCCCGCCCAGGTGAGGAGTCGCCATGCCAGAGGCAGTAATCGTCGCCACGGCCCGCTCCCCGATCGGCCGCGCCAACAAGGGCTCACTGGTGAACGTGCGCCCGGACGACCTGACCGCGCAGATGGTGCGGGCCGTGCTCGACAAGGTTCCGCAGCTGGACCCGGCCGACATCGACGACCTGATGCTCGGCTGCGGCCTGCCCGGCGGCGAGCAGGGCTTCAACCTGGCGCGCGTGGTCGCCGTCCTGCTGGGCTATGACCATCTGCCCGCCACGACGCTCACCAGGTACTGCGCCTCGTCGCTGCAGACCACCCGGATGGCCTTCCACGCGATCAAGGCGGGCGAGGGCGACGTGTTCGTCTCCGCCGGCGTGGAGTGCGTGTCCCGGTACGTGAAGGGCAACTCCGACTCCTGGCCGGACACCACGAACCCGGTATTCGACGAGGCCCGCGCCCGCAGCGCCGCCACGGCCGAGCACGGCGCCGACGGGTGGACCGACCCGCGCACCGAGGGTTCGGTGCCCGACGTCTACCTCGCGATGGGCCAGACGGCCGAGAACCTCGCGCTGGCCAAGGGCATCACCCGCGAGGACATGGACGCGTTCGGGGTGCGGTCGCAGAACCTGGCCGAGAAGGCGATCGCAGACGGCTTCTGGGCCCGCGAGATCGTGCCGGTGACGCTGCCGGACGGCACCATCGTGGATTCCGACGACGGCCCCCGGCCGGGCGTGACAATGGAGGGCGTCGGGGCCCTCAAGCCGGTGTTCCGCCCCAACGGCCGGATCACCGCCGGCAACTGCTGCCCGCTCAACGACGGCGCCGCCGCCCTCGTGATCATGTCGGACGAGAAGGCCCGCGAGCTCGGCGTGAGGCCGCTGGCCCGGATCGTGGCCACCGGCGTGTCGGCGCTGTCCCCGGAGATCATGGGCCTCGGCCCGGTCGAGGCCACCAACCGGGCGCTGGCCCTGGCCGGCATGTCGATCGGCGACATCGACCTGGTCGAGATCAACGAGGCGTTCGCCGCCCAGGTCATCCCGTCCTACCGGGACCTGGGCATCGACCTGGACCGGCTCAACGTCAACGGCGGGGCGATCGCCGTCGGCCACCCGTTCGGGATGAGCGGTGCCCGGATCACCACGACGCTGATCAACTCTCTGCAGTTTCACGACAAGCAGCTCGGCCTGGAGACCATGTGCGTCGGCGGCGGCCAGGGTATGGCCATGGTGCTCGAACGCCTGTCCTGAAACGCACTTGGGGAGCTTCAGTTCCAGATGTGGAACTGAAGCTCCCCAAGTGGCAGATACGGCGGAGGGCGGGGCGGCTACTCGCGGAAGTAGGAGAGCAGGCGCAGGATCTCCAGGTACAGCCAGACGAGCGTGACGAGCAGGCCGAACGCGATGTACCAGGCGAACTTCGCCGGCGCCTGAGCCCGGATCATCTGGTCGGCGGCGTCGAAGTCGAGCAGGAAGCTGAACGCCGCGACCCCGATACACACCAGGCTGAAGATGATCGCGAGCGCGCCGCCGTCGCGCAGCCCGAGGCCGCCCGGGACGAAGAAGCTCGCGAGCAGGTTGACCAGCATCAGGCCGACGACGCCGATCAGGGCGCCGACCATCCACTTGGTGAACCGCGGCGTCACCCGGACCGCGCCGGTCCGGTAGACGACGAGCATCCCGCCGAACACCATGGCCGTGCCGACCACGGCCTGGACGACGATGCCGGGGAACCTGTCGTTGAACAGCCCGCTGATGCCGCCGAGGAAAACGCCCTCGACCGCCGCGTAGGCGACCACGAGCGCGGGGCTGACCGACTTCTTGAACGTGATCACCAGGGCGAGCACGAACCCGATCAGCGCCGCCGGCATGGCGAGCGCGTACATGCCGCTGGCCCAGGTGGCGGCTCCGGTGCCGATGAGCACGGCGAGCGAGATACCGGTCTTGGTGACCACGTCGTCGACGGTCATCGGACGCTCGACCGAGGTGCCCGTGCGAGCCGCCTCGGGGAAGCCCCCTGGGGTGGTGTCGAACGTAGCGTAACCGCCTGAGCTCGGCAGGTTACGGAACGCGGGATTACTGGTGGTGCGCACCTGGTCCTCCATGTGGGCGTTGGTCAACGCGCCTCGCTCGTGTCAACGCCGTGGCACCATGGCCAGTTCCCGGCCAGTTCCCGGCCTTGCAGAGCTCGTGCCGCTGAGCTTACCCGTGGTGACTGCTCCCGGCGGCCTGGCGCTATCGGCGCGCCCATTGGTGTTCGGTGCCCTCGTGCAGCGCCAGGTACACCCGGTCGCGCAGCTCGTTCGCCTCGGCGCTGGTGAGCGTGCGGTGCAGCGGCCGCAGCACCACCCGGACCAGCACGTTGCGCTGTCCGGGCCGGATCCCGATGCGGCGCCTGGCCGCGACCGGCAGCTCGTCGTGGGCGGTCTGGGACAGCAGCTCGACGGACTCCACGGCGTCGGCCTCGGCCCCGAGCGCCTCGCGCACCCGGTCGCCGAGCAGCTCGCCGTCAACGTCACTGCTGTCGCTGTTGTCACTACTGTCACCGCTGTCACTGCTGTCACTGCTGTCGCTGCTGTCGCTACTGACAGCAACCGACAGGTCGCGCCGCACCGCGGGCAACGCCGACACCGGCCGGTACGGCGCCAGGTCGGCCAGCTGGCCGGCCACCCTCGGGTCGGCCGAGCGCAGCAGCCGCAGGTCGTCAATGCCCTTGCGCAGCATCACCAGCCGGTCCAGGCCGAGCCCCATCGCCAGTCCGGAGGCGGCGGGTTCCAGGCCGGCGGCCGCGAGCACCTCCCGGTGGGCCAGTCCGCACTCCCCCACCTCGACCCAGTCGCCGCCGGTGCGGACGTCGATCTGCCGGCCGTGGTGGGTATAGCTGTGCGGGCTCGGCACCGTCCGCCAGCCGCCGGGCGGCAGGTCCGGCAGCGCGGCGCCCACCACCAGCCCGATCGTCGTGACCAGGTCGGCCTCGCCGAGCGGATCGCCGCCCGCGCGGACCCGCCACACGTCGAGCTGGTGCGGCTCGCCGACATGCAGCCGGTCGATGCGGTCGCGCCGGTAGCAGACCCCCGGGCACGCGACGGCCAGCTCGGGCAGACCCTGCCGCGGCAACAGCGCCAGCAGGCCGGGTACGTGGGCGGTCGTGTGCGCCCGCAGCATCCGGCGCTCGTCCAGGTAGCGGCTGTACCGGCTGTCGCGGGTGACCGCGTCCGGCGGGTAACGCAGCCGGTCGTAGTTGTCCTGCACCGCGACCACCCGCGGGCCGCGGTGCACGGCCCACGGGTCGGCCCCACGCGGCCGCGAGCGCGCCCACCACCTCGGCGACCAGTAGCTGCATGGCGTGCGGCCCGGCGGCCGGGTCGGACAGGTCGCGCAGGGCGAGCGCGCGGTCGAGCTGCCGCGGCGTGAGGTATCGCATCTGGACCTCCAGGGTTTGTGGACCCCGGCGACCAGGGGAGACCTCAGGTGCTCACCGCCGGCAACGCGGCATCACGAACGCACCCCGGGGCGCCGGGGTGCGGAAATCGGCCATGGCGAGGCGCCATGCGCCACAGGTTAGGAGTGGCGTCACCCGGCCGTCACCCGATTTGCGCCGGATGCCTGTTGGCACGTCGTGGACGGCTCATGATCGCCGTTGGGTGCGGCTCTTCTGGAGGGCCTGGTGCCTGTTGGCTGGCTGTCACCGGTCCGCGTTCAAGATCACCAAAAGCGTGAGCCCACCATGCACTCCCGCGCCCAAACCGCATGGTGAGCCCACACTTTCAGCGATCATGAACACCTCACCCCGCCCGAGCCACGCCAAGAGCG
>DASSUA010000601.1:0-3403 GCA_035707525.1 Pseudonocardiaceae bacterium | reverse complement strand
CTCGTAGTCGATTCCCGAGTAGTCGGCGACCCCGCCGGCCGAGGCGCGGCGCAGCTCCTCGAACGCCGCGCGTGGCTCGCTGGGGAACCCGCCGGGGTGGCCGAGGCCGCGGGCGAGGGCGGAGAGGATCTCCAGGTCGGTGCGCACGCCGGCCGGCGGATCGGCGGCGCGGCGGCGTCGGATCACCCGGCCCTCCAGGTTGGTCATGGTGCCGTCCTCCTCGGCCCACTGCGCGGTGGGCAGGACCACGTCGGCCAGCTGGCAGGTCTCCGACGGCACGAAGTCGGCGACCAGCACGAACGGCGTGGCGGCCAGCCGCTCCCGGATGCGGGCGGCGGAGGGGGTCGACACCGCCGGGTTGCTGCCGAACAGCAGCAGCGCGCGCGGTCCTGCGGGCGTGCCCAGCGAGTCCAGCAGCTCGAAGGCCGACGGGCCGGGCGCCGGCAGCGTGTCGGGATCCACTCCCCAGACGGCGGCCACGTGCTCGCGTGCGGCGGGGTCGTCGAGGCGGCGGTAGCCGGGCAGCTGGTCGGCCTTCTGCCCGTGCTCGCGGCCGCCCTGCCCGTTGCCCTGGCCGGTGATCGCGCCGAACCCGGAGCCGACCCGGCCGGGGAGCCCGAGCCCGAGCGCGAGGTTGATCAGCGCCGAAACCGTGTCGGTGCCCTTGCTGTGCTGCTCGGCGCCGCGCCCGGTGAGCACGTAGGCGTGGCCGGCCCCGGCGAGCGCCCGCACGCTCCGGTGCAGCAACGGCACGGGCACACCGGTGAGCTGCTCGACACGCTCGGGCCAGTACCGGGCCAGCGCCTCGCGCACGGCGGGCCAGCCGCTGGTGCGCTCGGCGATGAACCGCTCGTCGAGGTGGCCGCCGCGCAGCGCCAGGTGCAGCAGGCCGTTGGCCAGCGCGAGGTCGGTGCCCGGGGTCAGCTGCAGGTGCAGGTCCGCGGCGGCCGCGGTGGCGGTACGCCGCGGGTCCGCCACGATGAACACCCCGCCGCGGCGGCGCATCGCGGCGATGTGACGCATGAACGGCGGCATGGTCTCCGCCGGGTTGCCGCCAGCCAGCAGGATCGCGCCGGCCCAGGCCAGGTCCGGCAGCGGGAACGGCAGGCCGCGGTCGGCGCCGAAGGCGCGGATGGCGGCCGCGGCGGCCGACGACATGCAGAACCGCCCGTTGTAGTCGATCATCGACGTGCCGAGCGCGACGCGGGCGAACTTGCCGAGCAGGTACGCCTTCTCGTTGGTGAGCCCACCACCGCCGAAGACCGCGACGCCGTTGGGCCCGTGCTCACCGCGGACGCGCTGGAGCTCGGCGACCGTCCGGTCCAGCGCGGCCTCCCAGGTCGCCGGCCGCAGCGGCCCGCCCTTGCGGTCGCGGACCAGCGGCGTGGTCAGCCGGTCGGGGGTCCGCAGCAACTCGGCGGCGGTCCAGCCCTTCTGGCACAGGCCCCCGCCGTTGGTCGGGAAGTTGCGCGGCTGGACCGCGAACCCGCCGCCGGTGTCGGGCCCGATCAGGTCCATGCCGCACTGCAGCGCGCAGTACGGGCAGTGCGTCGCTGTCCGCATCGCCGGTTACGCCGACTTGGGCGGGGCGGTCTCGAAGTAGTCGCTCTTCTTGCGCCCCGGGTCATCGGTGCCCCATTGCCTGGTGCGCGGTTGTTTGGCGAGCTTCGGAATGTGCTTCGAGCAGTGAATGTAGGCCTCGACGACGGTCACCTTGACCCACCGTTCCGGGCCGCGCCGGCCGGGATGCGCCACGTCGGCCACGTCATACGCGGCACGTATTTCCTCGTTGCCGAGGATCTCCGCGGTGCCATTGACGTGCAGGCCGATCTGGTCCCGGATGAAATCAACCATGAGCAGGCCGATGTGGCCGTTCTCGGAAATATTGCCAAGGCTTGCCATGACCCCGTTGCCCCGGTACTCCGGGTAGGCAAGGGTCTTGCCGTCGAACACCTGGATGAAGCCCGGCAGCCCGGCCCGGAACGTCGCGTCGCACTCGCCGTTGGCGTCCGCGCTGGCGATGAAAACCATCTCCTGCTCGGCGATGAACTCGCGCATCCGGCCGTTGAGATGGTCGATCATCAGCGTCTCGTAGAACCGGGTATGCTCTGCGCTCACGTTGTTCCCCAATCGTGAATCCGCCCCGGCGCGGCAGCACGGCGTCACGGCGTCCACGGCGAATAAGAGCCAGGCCAACTGGCATATTTCTGGTAAGTCCCTGTTACGCCACCGGGACCGCGTTACCGGTGACCACTTCCTGCCAAAGATTTCGCTTTCCCCAAAGGATCTCGGAGGTTCCTCCGATTGCCCGTACCAATGAGGGAGGCGGCCATCGCCACGCCGAACGCCCCGTACTCGGTGCGGCTGCCGCCCTGACGAGCCTATTCCGGCACGAGCGTCCCGCAGACATTCCTTTCGGAGGACCGATATGCTGATCAGGCGACCCCGCGAGATTACCGACTGGCGCCCGGAGGACCCCGTGTTCTGGGCGGGAACCGGGCGGCGTGTGGCCTGGCGCAACCTGGTGTTCTCGATCTTCGCCGAGAACCTCGGCTTCAGCGTGTGGCTGCTCTGGAGCGTCGTGGTGGTCAGCATGGCGGCCAGCGGTGAGTTCGATCTTTCCACCGGCCAGCTGTTCTGGCTGGTGGCGATGCCGAACCTGGTGGGTGCGGTGCTGCGGCTGCCCTACACGGTCGCGGTCGCCCGGTTCGGCGGTCGCAACTGGACGATCGCCAGCGCCCTGCTGCTGGCCATCCCGGTGCTGCTGCTGTGGTACTGCGTCACGCATCCGGGGCTACCGTTCTGGGTGCTGCTGGCGTGCGCGGCGACCGCGGGTCTCGGCGGCGGCAACTTCGCCTCCAGCATGGCCAACATCTCCTATTTCTTTCCCGACAGCCGCAAGGGCCTGGCGCTGGGCCTCAACGCCGCCGGCGGCAACATCGGAGTGGCCAACGTGCAGCTGCTCGTGCCGCTGGTCATCATGATCGGCGTGGCCGCCGGTGAGCTGCCGGCGCTGAGCAACGCCGCCCTCATGTGGCTGCCCCTGATCGTCGCGGCGGCGCTGTGTGCCGCACTGTTCATGGACAACCTGGCCACCGCGCGGGCCTCGTTCCGTGAGCTGCTGGAACCCGTGCGCAGCCAGCACACCTGGGTCATGTGCCTGCTCTACATCGGCACGTTCGGCTCGTTCATCGGCTACTCGGCCGCGTTCGGCCTGCTCATCAAGACCCAGTTCGCCGGCGTCGTGGTCGCGCACTACGCCTTCATCGGGCCGCTCGTCGGATCGCTGGCCCGGCCGCTCGGCGGCTGGCTCGCCGACCGGCTCGGCGGCGCGCGGGTCACCGCCTGGGTGTTCGTCGCCATGGGCGCCGTCGTGCTGCAGCTCCTGACGAGCATCGGCTCT
>DASSUA010000600.1:0-3880 GCA_035707525.1 Pseudonocardiaceae bacterium | reverse complement strand
TACCCCGGTCGGGGCAAAACCGCGGCCGGGTGCCGGGGGCCAGGTGCGGGCGGGTACGCCAGCCAGTACGGGTGGTAGACCGGCAGCCGCGTCGGCGCACGGAAGAGGCCGGCGAGCCGCTGCTTTGATCGAGTCGTTTTGCGGGTTTGCAACGGTACAGATTCGGTTGGCGGGCGGCGATGGGCCTCGCCAGATTCGCGTTCGTTTGATCGTTTCTGGTTTCGTTCCGCTCCTCGTATCGGGGCTTCGGGCGGGGAGCCGGGGCCACGCGCCGGCAGATGGGCTGCCGGCAGTGCCGGGTGGGAGGCGCGGCGGCCCGGCGGAGGCCGGCGGCGAAGCGCGGGGCGCACACCGCTCCAGCCGGGTGGTGCCGGGCCGGCTCCGGCACCTTGATCGTCCGTCTTTCTTCTTCGCCGATTCGCCATCTGCCATCCGGTGCGCGGTCGTAGATTCGCGGCGGGCCTCCGGCACTTGATCGTGCGCTTGATGGTTTGACTCGGCCCTAGTGCAGAATCAGGCGACCTCCTTTGGGAGGGCGAGATGCTCGTAGTACGGGGAGCCCAAGGCGGCGCAGGCGCGTTCCGCCAGTTCGCGGGCGGTCAGCAGGCGGTCGGGCTCGACGACACGCCGCTTGGCATGCCCCCACTTGGGCTCGATGGGATTGAGCCAGGGGCTCTTGCTGGGCAGCGGGCAGCCGATGATGCGCACGCCCGTGCCCGACCGCCGCACGCGGCGGTTGTGGTCCCGCAGCCAGTCCCGGACTTCGCGGCTGCTGTGCCAGCCGGCGTTATCCCAGACCAGCAGCAAGGCGGCCTTGCCGCGAGCGGCGAGTTCGTCGCAGCACCAGGCGAGGAACTGGGTGGTCAGGGCACTGAGGGGGCGGCCGTCGACGAAGCGCCGCCAGGTCTCGGCCCACTCCGGCAGCCAGAGCCCATAGCAGGCCAGCGCCTTCGGGTCGGGATCGGCCCTGCTGACCGCCTGCTCGACCAGCCGCAGCGGCCGGTCCGGCTCCGCCCAGGCGGAGAGGGCGGGCCGCGCCAGCCGGCTCCACCAGGTCTCGTCCTCGAAGCCCAGCGCCCAGTCGGGGTGGCCCCGGGCCCAGCGGATCAGGCGGTCGCGGCGTCGTTTTTTTGGGCGTACGCCGGGTCGGGGCTGCGCAGCCACTGCTTCGCCCGCTGCCAGCGCACGCCCAGGCGCTGCAGCGTGGCGCGCACGGTCTCGCCCGTCACCGGCCCGGCGGTCAGCCCCGCGGCTGCGCTGACCGCGGCGGCCAGCGGCAGGGTCCACACGCTGGTCGGGTGGCCGAAGTCGCGCGGGCTGCGGTGGAGCAGGTCGCGCAGCCGCTCGGCGCCGGTCGCGTCGAACGCCGGGCGGGTGGTCCCGGGGCGGGTGGATCGCCGGCGGAGCGCCGCCGTCCCGCGCTGGTTGAAGGCGCGGATGGCGTTGCGCACGGCTTGGTCGCTGCAGCCCAGCACACGCCCGATCTGGCCGGCGGTCTGGCCGCGGGCGCTGGCGAGCAGGATCTGGCAGCGCCGCAGCACGAACGCGTCGGGCGAGCGCAGCCCCGCCAGCAGGGCGCCGCGCTCGGCGTCCGTCAGCGGCCGCACGAACAGAGGTGCTCTCATGCCGACCAGCGTATCGCATCTCACACTATGTCGTCTGCGGAGGCACTAGGGCCTGTCTGCAAAATCCGTATACGCTGGAGGGATGAAACGCCACGAACTGACGGACGCGCAGTGGGAGCGGCTGGCGCCGCTGCTCCCAGCCCAGCGGCCGGCGCACGGGCGACCGAACGCGGACCATCGGCGGATCCTCAACGGCATCCACTGGCGGCTGAAGACCGGGGTGCCGTGGCGGGACATCCCGGAGCGGTATGGCCCCTGGCGGACGCTGTATAGCCGGTACCGGCGCTGGCAGCGGGCCGGCGTGTGGGACCGCGTCCTCGCCGCCCTCCAGGAGCAGGCCGATGCCCGCGGTGAGCTCGGCTGGGACCTCCACTTCCTCGATGGCAGCGTCGTCCGCGCCCACCAGCACGCGGCCGGCGCAAAAGGGGGGAGCCGGCGTCGGAGGCGCTCGGCTGGAGCCGGGGCGGCTTCAGCACCAAGCTCCATGTCCGCGCCGAGCGCGGCGGCAAGCCGATGGTGATCGCGCTGACGGCGGGCGAACGCAACGAGCAGGTCGCCGTGCCGGACCTGCTGGACCGGGGCGCCGTCCGCCGTCCGTGTGGCGGACGGCCCCGGCTGCGACCGCGGCGGGCGGCCGGGGACCGCGGCTACAGCAGCGACACGGTCCGGGGGCGGCTGCGCCGGCGCGGCATCGGCGCCGTCATCCCCACCCGCGCCGACCAGCGCCGCCGGCCGCGCTTCGACCGGGCGGCGTACCGGGAACGCAACGTGGTGGAGCGGCTGTTCAACCGCCTCAAGCAGTACCGCGCCATCGCCACCCGCTACGACAAACGCCGGGGGCTGTACCATGCCGGCCTCACCTTCGCCGCCATTCTCCTCTGGCTCTGATTCACTTTTTGCAGACAGGCCCTAGTCGCCCGCCGCGCCGGAGAGGGCCGGGACCGGCTCCGGGTGGGCGACGCCCTCGACGTTGAGCCGGGGCAGCCAGCCGAGCCAGGACGGCATCCACCAGTTGTACTTGCCGAGGAGCTGCATGCTCGCCGGCACCAGCACCGAGCGGATGATTGTCGCGTCCAGGAAGACCGCCACCGCCAGGCCGAAGCCCATCTGCTGCATGTCGGCGAAGCGGCCCTGAGCGAATCCGCCGAACACCGCGACCATGATGATCGCCGCGCTCGTGATCATGCCCGCCGTCGAGCGCACGCCCACGGAGACGGCGCGCGTGTTGTTGCCGCTGCGGTCGTACTCCTCCTTCACCCGGCTGAGCAGGAAGACGTGGTAGTCCATGCTCAGGCCGAAGAGGATGCTGAAGAGGAAGAGCGGCAGCCAGAAGGCGACGCGCGGCGACTCGGTGAAGCCGAGCTGGTCCGCCAGGAAGCCGTGCTGGAAGACGAGCACGACAATGCCGTAGGCCGCACCGACGCTGAGCAGGTTCATCAGGATCGCCTTCGCCGGGATGGCGACCGAGCGGAAGACGAGCAGCAGCAGGATGAAGGAGAGGCTCAGCACGAAGCCGAACACCACCGCCACCTTGCCGTCCATCTCCGCCTTGACGTCCACGTACATCGGTGTGTTGCCGCCCAGGTAGACGGCGGCGTTGCTGCCCTGGAACGCCTGCGGGATGAGCTCGTCGCGCAGCTCGTCGACGATCGCCAGCGCCTCCGACTCGGTGCCAATGCTCGCCGGGATCACCTCGATGATCGCCGTCTGGCCGTCGGCGGCCGTGGTCACGCCCTGCCACTGCACGTCCTTGCGCAGCGAGACCTCGTTCTCCAGGCCGGCGATCGCCGCCTGCACCTTCGGGCTGTTGATGTCGCCGTCGACCACGATCTGCAGCGGCGCGATGCGGCCGGTGGAGAAGTCGCGCTCCAGCGCCTTGTACGTCTGGTAGGTGCCCGTCTCCTTCGGCAGCGTCTCGTTGCCGGGGTCGCCGAGCTTGATCGTCGCCAGCGGCAGCGCGGCGGCGATGAGCAGGCCGGCGCTGGCGGCGGCGAAGAGCGCCGGACGCTTCTGCACCGCGCCCGTGACCGCGCCCCAGAAGCGCTGGCCGAAGGCGGCCTTGCCGAGGAAGGGCACGCGCACCCAGTTGATGCCGCGGCCGAGGATGCCGAGGAGCGCCGGCAGCAGCGTCAGCGAGGCGAGAATCGCCCAGACCACCACCACCATGGCGCCGATGCCGATGCTGATGAAGATGTTCGAGCGGACCAACAGCATGCCGGCGAGCGCCAGCAGCACGGTAATGCCGGAGAAGAAGA
>DASSUA010000599.1:0-4692 GCA_035707525.1 Pseudonocardiaceae bacterium | reverse complement strand
CGACCACATCGGCATCGGCGGCGATTTCGACGGCGTCGACACGCTGCCCGAGGGGCTGCCGGACGTCTCGGCCTACCCGGCCCTGTTCGCCGAGCTGCTCGACCGCGGCTGGTCCGACGCCGACTGCGGCAAGCTGGCCGGCGCCAACGCCCTGCGGGTCGTGCAGGACGTCTGCGGCTGACCGGCTGAACGGCTGACCTGCTGACCGGCGCCGGGACGCTACAGCGTCGTCACACCCTCGGGCGGCAGGCCGGCCGCGGTCGCCAGCAGGCTGCAGAAGGCCTCGCCGTGCGGGCCGAGGTCGGCGTCCAGGGCGGTCCAGGAGGCCCGCAGCTCGACGTCGTAGCTGAGCGGCGGGCCGGCGATGTCGCCGAACCGTGCCGAGGAGGTCTGGGTGACCGTGCCGCCGAGCGCGGTGTACCGGGCGCCAGCGGTCTCCAGCGCCTCGGTCAGCCAGGACCACCCGACCTCGGGCAGCATCGGGTCCCCGGCGAGGCCGCCGTCGAGCTCCGCGCGCACGTAGCTGACCAGCCGCAGCACGCCGTCCCACATCTCGTGCCCATCCGGATCGTGCAGCAGCACCAGGCGTCCGGTGGCCTCCGGCAGGTGCTCGGGCCGAACCAGCTCGCCGGCCAGCGCGTAGGACCAGGGGGCCAGCCGCTGCGGCGCCCGCACTGGGGTCAGCGTGATCTCCGGCCGGGTTCGCACGGTGGCCAGCGCCGCGACCGCCGACCTGAACACAGGCGGCGGCGCATCGTCCGAGGTGGGGCGGGCGGCCCGGCTACCGGACACCTCATGAACTGTATGAGGGGGTCTGGTCATCGTGCTGCAGGCTCGCCGGAATACGGCGGTCACGCGGCGCCCTGGCGGTTGCCGGCGCCTCGTCCCCGCTGGGGCTCGACCAGCTCGGCGGTCAGCCAGGCCTCCAGCCCGACGCCGCATTCGGTGCACACGGCCACGGGCTCCGGGTCCGAGGTCAGCCGGACCATCTCGACGGTCCGGTCGGCGTGACATCCCGGGCACCATCGCACCTCGACACCCAGGACCTTGACACCCAGGACGACGCCACCGGGCCCCACCTTTGCGCCGTCGGACATCATCTGCCACACCTCCACCCACTGATCTTCATGACAAGACTGATCTTCATGACAAGACTGATCTTCATGACAAGCTGATCTTCATGACAAGAGCGTTCTCGTCTTGCTGAACCACTTGGTTGATCCGTCTGGAAACGTTGCCATGGACCGGCCGCTGAACGTGGTACGCCACGCCGAGCGCAACTGGAGACCGTGCGACGATGGTCGGCGAAATGGCGAACCCGACGGTCACCGGCAGCGCCCGCAGGCAGCTGTCCTCGGCACCATTCCTGCAGGCAGCGACCGGTCAGCGGCCGCAGCGGACTCCGGTGTGGTTCATGCGGCAGGCCGGCCGCTCGTTGCCGGAGTACCGGGCCCTGCGCGCCGGGGTCGCGATGCTGGCGGCGTGCCGGGACCCGGCCCTGGTCTGCGAGATCACCCTGCAGCCGGTGCGCCGGCACGGTGTCGACGCGGCGATCCTGTTCAGCGACATCGTGCTGCCGCTGGCCCAGGCCGGGATCGAGCTGGACATCGTGGCCGGTACCGGTCCGGTGGTTGACCGGCCCGTGCGCTCGGCGGCCGACGTCGCCGCGCTGCCGGCGCTGGACCCGGCGGCGGTCGAACCGGTCGCGCAGGCGATCCGGCTGCTGCTGGCGGAATTGGGCCAGACGCCGCTGATCGGGTTCGCCGGCGCCCCGTTCACGCTCGCCTCCTACCTGGTCGAGGGCGGCCCGAGCCGCAACCACGAGCGCACCAAGGCGCTGATGCACTCGGACCCGGACGCCTGGCACGAGCTGGCCGGGCGGCTCGCCGAGCTGACCCTGACGTTCCTGCGCGTTCAGGTGGCGGCCGGCGTCGACGCCGTGCAGCTGTTCGACTCGTGGGCGGGGGCACTGTCCGAGCGGGACTACCGCCGGTTCGTGCTACCGCACTCCGAGCGGGTGCTGGGCGGGCTGGCCGACGCCGGGGTGCCGCGGATCCACTTCGGCGTCGGCACGGGGGAACTGCTGCCGGCGATGGCCCAGGCGGGTGCCGACGTCGTCGGCGTGGACTGGCGGGTCGGGCTCGACAGCGCCGCCGAGCGGATCAGGGCCGCGCGCCCCGGCCGGCCGGTCGTCGTGCAGGGCAACCTCGACCCGGCCGTGCTGTTCGCCGGCTGGCCCGCGGTCGAGAGCAACGTGCGCCTGGTCCTCGATCAGGGTCGCGCGGCCGACGGGCACGTGTTCAACCTCGGGCACGGCGTGCTGCCCGACACCGATCCCGGTGTGCTGACCCGGGTGGTAGAGCTGGTGCACGCCCAAGGAGACCGGCCGCGGTGACCCACGTCGTCGTGGTCGGCGGCGGGATCAGCGGTCTGACGGCCGCCTACCGGCTGCGCACGCTGCTCCCGGCCCCGGCGCGTATCACCGTGGTCGAGCAGGCGGTCGTCGGCGGCAAGCTGCGCACGATCGGGCTGGGCGGCCTCGCCTACGACGTCGGGGCCGAGACGTTCCTGGTCCGGCGGCCGGAGGCGGTGCGGCTGGTGACCGAGCTCGGGCTTGCCGGCCGGCTGGTGCACCCCACCCCGGTGACCCCCGGGCTGCGCATCGCCGGGCGGACGGCGGCCCTGCCGGCCGGCACCGTGCTCGGCGTGCCGGCCGACCCGGACGCGCTGGCCGGTGTGCTCTCCGCGGGCGGCCTGGCCAGGGCGCGCGCCGAGCGGGACCGGCCGCTGGCCTGGGCGGGCGGGGACGTCGCGGTCGGCGGCATCGTCACCGAGCGGTTCGGCGCCGAGGTCACCGAGCGGCTGGTGGACCCGCTGCTAGGCGGGGTGTACGCGGGCAGCGCGGACCGGCTCGGGCTGCGCGCGACGATGCCGGGGCTGGCCGCCGAGCTCGACGCGGCGGCGCGGGCGGGCCGGCCGGTCTCGCTGACCGGTGCCGCCGCCGCGGTGCTGCGGGACGGCTCCGGCGGCCCCGTGTTCGGTGCCCTGGCGGGAGGCATGTGCGTGCTCGTGGACGCCCTTCGCGACCGGGCCGGGGCCGAGTTCAGGGTGGGGCTGCCGGTCCGCGCCCTGCACCGCGCCAGCGGGGGCTGGCGGGTGGAGATCGGCGCCGCGCCGAGCCCGGAGTTCCTCCACGCCGACGCGGTGCTGCTGGCGGTGCCACCGCCGGCCCTGCGGCGGCTGCTCGCCCCGCTGAGCCCGGCCGCGGGCACGGCAGCCGCGGGCATCGACGTGGCCTCGATGGCGGTCGTGGCGCTCGCGTTCCCGCCGCAGATCGTCCTGCCGGCGATGTCCGGTGTGCTCGCCGGCGCGGCCGAGCCGCTGCACGCCAAGGCGGTCACCTACTCCAGCCGCAAGTGGGCGCATCTGGCAGGCGGGCCGGTGCTGGTGCGCGCCTCGGTGGGGCGCCATGGCGACGCGGCCGCCCTGCAGGTCGACGACCAGGAGCTGATCCGGCGCGTGCTCGACGACCTGGCGGCGCTCGCCGGGGTCACGGCGAAGCCGATCGACGCCGTGGTCATGCGCTGGGGCGGCGGGCTGCCGCAGTACGCCGTCGGGCACGTCGAACGGGTCGACACGATCGAGGCCGAGGTGGCCGGGTTGCCCGGGCTCGCGGTGGCCGGCGCCGCGCTGCACGGGGTAGGCGTCGCCGCCTGCATAGGGACCGCGGAGGCCGCCGCGCGGCACGTAATGGAACACGTGCGGGCCGGCGATGGGAGCATTGGCGCATGGCGAGGCTGAACTACCGGGATCTCAACGCCACCATCCGGTACACCATGTGGTCGGTGTTCCGGGTCGATCCGCAACGCATGCCGCAGCAGCGCGACGTGGTCGCCGCGGACGCCGCGGGCTACCTCGAGACGCTGGCCGGCAAGGGCGTCGAGCTGCGCGGCGTGTACGACATCGCCGGCATGCGGGCCGACGCCGACTACCTGCTGTGGTGGCACGCCGGGGAGGTCGAGTCGCTGCAGGCCGCCTACAACGGTTGGCGGCGCACCGAGCTCGGGCGCGTGTCGGCTCCGGTGTGGTCGAACACCGGCCTGCACCGGCCGGCCGAGTTCAACCAGAGCCACGTGCCGGCGTTCCTGGCGGGCGAACAGCCGCGGCGGTACCTGTGCCTGTACCCGTTCGTCCGCTCCTACGACTGGTACCTGGTGCCCGAGGCGGAGCGTCGGGCGATGCTGGCCGAGCACGGCATGGCCGCCCGGGAGTTCCCCGACGTCCGGGCCAACACCGTCGCCGCCTTCGCGCTCGGCGACTACGAGTGGCTGCTCGCGTTCGAGGCCGACGAGCTGCACCGCATCGTCGACCTGATGCGCGCGCTGCGGGCGACGCAGGCCCGCCGGCACGTCCGGGAGGAGATCCCGTTCTTCACCGGGCCCCGGGTACCGGTCACCGAACTGGTCAACGGCCTGCCCTAGGCCGACGGATCAGTTCGACGGGTCCGGCTCCAGCCGAAGGCTTATCGAGTTGATGCAGAAGCGCTGGTCGGTCGGGGTGGGGTAGCCCTCGCCCTCGAACACGTGGCCCAGGTGGCTGTGGCAGGTGGCGCACAGCACCTCCGTGCGAACCATCCCGAGGCCGCGGTCCTCGCGCAGGATCACCCGGTCCCTGGCCAGCGGGGAGAAGAAC
>DASSUA010000598.1:0-9143 GCA_035707525.1 Pseudonocardiaceae bacterium | reverse complement strand
GCATGTTTACTTGATTACAGAGGTGCCCTGTGGCTAATCATCCGGTGTTGCCCCTCGCCGATGCGGTGCTGCTGCCAGGCATGGTCATCCCCGTCACGCTCGACAGCGGCACGCAGGCCGCGGTCGACGCGGCGCGGGCGGCCGGCGACGACGTGCTGGTCGCCGTGCCGCGGCTGGACGGCGAGTACGGCGTGATCGGCACGACGGCGGTCGTGGAGAAGGTCGGTCGGCTGCCCAGCGGTGAGCCGGCGGCGGTGATCCGCGGGCTGGAGCGGGTCCGGATCGGGTCCGGCGTCTCCGGACCGGGGGCGGCGCTGTGGGTCGAGACCACGGAGTTCGTCGAGGCGCCAACGACCGGCCGGGCGCGCGAACTGGCGCGCGAGTACAAGGCGCTGGTGACCTCAGTCCTGCAGCGCCGCGGCGCCTGGCAGGTGATCGACACGCTGGACCGCATGACCGAACCGGGAGAGCTGGCCGATTCGGCCGGTTACGCGCCGTGGCTGAGCGTGGCGCAGAAGGCCCAGCTCCTGGCGGCCGAGGACGTCGCCACCCGGCTGACGTCGTTGGTCGGGTGGGTGCGCGAGCACCTGACGGAGCTCGACGTCGCCGAGAAGATCAATGACGACGTCCGCGACGGCGTGGAGCGCAGCCAGCGGGAGTTCCTGCTGCGCCAGCAGCTCGCCGCGATCCGCAAGGAGCTCGGCGAGGACGAGCCGGAGGGCAGCGCCGACTACCGGGCCCGGGTGGAGGCCGCGGACCTTCCGGAGAAGGTGCGCAAGGCCGCGCTGCGCGAGGTCGGCAAGCTGGAGCGGGCCAGCGACCAGAATCCGGAGGCGGGCTGGATCCGCACCTGGCTGGACACGGTGCTCGAGCTGCCCTGGAACACCCGGACCGAGGACAGCACCGACCTGGTGGCGGCGCGGGCGGTACTCGACGCCGACCACACCGGACTCGACGAGGTCAAGGACCGGATCCTGGAGTACCTGGCGGTGCGCAACCGGCGCGCCGTGCGCGGCCTGCAGGTGATCGGCGGCCGCGGCTCGGGCGCGGTGCTCGCGCTCGTCGGGCCGCCGGGCGTCGGCAAGACGAGCCTCGGCGAGTCGGTCGCCCGCGCGCTCGGCCGCAACTTCGTTCGCGTCTCGCTCGGCGGCGTGCGCGACGAGGCGGAGATCCGTGGCCACCGGCGCACCTACGTCGGCGCGCTGCCCGGCCGGATCGTCAGGGCGCTGCGCGAGGCCGGCTCGATGAACCCGGTCGTGCTGCTCGACGAGGTCGACAAGCTGTCGGTCGGGTTCTCCGGCGACCCGGCGGCGGCGCTGCTCGAGGTGCTCGACCCGGCGCAGAACCACACCTTCCGCGACCACTACCTCGAGGTCGACCTCGACCTGTCCGACGTGCTGTTCCTGGCCACGGCCAACGTCGCCGACACCGTGCCGGGGCCGCTGCTGGACCGTATGGAGCTGGTGACCCTCGACGGGTACACCGAGGCGGAGAAGGTCGCGATCGCCCGCGACCACCTGCTGCCCCGCCAGCTCGAGCGCGCCGGCCTGACCGCCTCCGATGTGACGGTCGACGAGGACGTGCTGACCCGCATCGCCACCGAGTACACCCGCGAGGCCGGCGTGCGGCAGCTGGAGCGGGCGCTCGCGAAGATCCTCCGCAAGGCGGCCGTCCAGCTCGGCAGCGCCCATTCCGGCAGCGCCCATTCCGGCAGCGCCCATTCCGGCAGCGCCGATGCCGTCGACCAGATCCACGTCGAAACCGACAATCTCGTGCAGTACCTGGGGCGCCCCAAATTCACCCCGGAGTCCGCGGAGCGGACCGCGGTACCCGGCGTCGCTACCGGGCTCGCCGTCACCGGTACCGGTGGGGACGTGCTGTTCATCGAGGCCACCGCGATGGTCGGCGAGCCGGGCCTGACGCTGACCGGTCAGCTCGGCGACGTCATGAAGGAGTCGGCCCAGATCGCCCTGTCCTACCTGCGCTCCCACGCCGAGGACCTCGGCCTCGACCCGGCCGCGCTGGCCAACCGGCGGCTGCACCTGCATGTGCCAGCGGGCGCCGTTCCCAAGGACGGACCCAGCGCCGGCATCACGATGGCCGTCGCCCTGGCCTCGCTCGCGAGCGGCCGCCCGGTGCGCTACGACGTGGGCATGACCGGCGAGCTGACGCTGTCCGGGAGAGTGCTGCCGATCGGCGGGGTGAAGCAGAAGCTCCTCGCGGCGCACCGGGCCGGGCTCACCGAGGTGATCATCCCGGCGCGCAACGAGCCGGACCTCGACGACGTGCCCGAGCAGGTGCGGGCGGGCCTGACGGTCCACCCGCTCACCGATGTCGCCGATGTGATCCGGCTGGCGCTGCGCCCCGCCGGGCAGGCCGGCCAGACCCTGCCGGCCGTGGCCTAATGCCGGCCTGGTGCCGGATCTGCTCGGTGCGGCGCGTCAGCGACGGACCGCGAGCTGCCCGCGGATGAACTCGGCGACGTCGGCGATGACGTCGCCGGCGTTGAGCTCGTTGAACATCTCGTGGCGGCCTTCGGGGTAGATCCGTTCGACGTAGTGGGGGCCGCGGAGGCGCTCGATGCCGACGCGGCTCCCCTCGACCGGCACGAGCTGGTCGTCCGTGCCGTGGATCCACATCAGGGGCAGCTCGCCCAGGCTCGGGCCGCTCGCGATCGCCTCCAGCGCACGCCGCAGTGCTTCCAGCGTCGCGCGCTTGAACGGGCCGTGCCACACCAGGGGATCGGCGGCGTAGACCTCCCCGACGCGCTGGTCGCGCGACAACATGGTGACCTCGAGCGGTGCGTCCGGGAGCTCCTCGAGCGCGAGGAGCTCGGAGACCGCGTCCCAGCGGCCGAGCACCGGGCTGGAAAGGACGAGCGTGGCGAGCGTGTCGCCGTAGCGTTGGGCATACCGCGCCGCGATCAAGCCACCCATCGAGTGGCCGAGCAGGGCGACCGGCAGGTCCGGGTGCTCGCGACGCGCCGTCTCAATCAGACCGTGCAGGTCGCCGACGACATCCTCGAAGTCCCGCACGAGGACCCGCTCGCCCTCGCTCTTGCCGTGGCCGACGTGATCGACGGCGTACACGACGGCGCCGTCGCGCACCAGCGCGTCCGCGACGTGCTCGTACCGGCCGACGTGCTCGCCGTAGCCATGGGCGATGACCACAACGTGCGTCGGCACGTCGTGCCCGCTCCACGATCTGGCCACCAGCGTCCCGTGCGCGCCGCCGTAGGTCCATTCGCGTGATTCGGCCACAGCGGTCTCCTCAATCCCTCGTGGTCAGGTGGCCACCTTCGGCGAGCGCTGGGCGATGGCGGCCGCAGCCAGCCCGCCGGACACCGCCAGCACGGTGAGGGCGGCGAGGCCGGTCCAGGCGGGGACTTCCAGGTACGGGTAGCCGTACGCGCCGAAGACCGAGGCCCGCAGGACCCATTGCGGCCAGTCCAGCAGCGGTACCAGGTACACCAGCAGGTACGACGCGGCCAGGAACGCGGCCAGCACGGCCACGGCGGCGGTGCTGCGCAGCCACGCCACGGCCACCGCGGCCACCCCGGCCAGCGCGGCGGCGAACAGCACGGTGACGGCGACGGATCGGGTGAGGCCGGCCGGGTCGACGCCGATACCGGCCGCCAGGGCGGTGCCGGTGAGCCCGGCGACGGCGGCAGCGGTGATCACCGTGGTGCCGGCGATGGTGGCCAGCAGCCGCTGCCAAACCAGCCGTGGCCAGGACACCGGTGCGGCCAGCAGCAGCTCGGCCCGGCCCTGCCGCAGATCGTTCACCCAGCCGGTCGCCTGGGCGATCACATACGCGGCGACGATCGGGACGACCAGCTGGCCGGTGTACCCCAGGTACTGGTCGGCCACCGACCGGCCCGGCTCGGCGCCGAAGAGCTGCTTGGTGTACTGGAACTCGTTCCACATGTCCTCGACGGCGGGTTCCAGCCAGCCCATCAGCGCCAGCGCAAGGGCAGCGGACACGGACCAGGTGAGCAGGCCGAGTCGCTGCCGTAGCAGGGTCGCCGACCACAGCGCGTGCAGCGCCGGTCGCTGTACCCGCGGCCGGTGCCGGGTCGGGCGCGGCCGGCGCCGCCACAGGCCGGCGCCGTAGTCGCGGTACTCGTACGCCCACGCCGCCGCGCCCAGCATCGCCACCGCGGCCGCGGCCAGACCGAGGCTGGACGCCACGTCGAAGCCCTGCCCGGGTACGAGCGCGCGGGAGGCGTTGGCGTAGTGGAACGGCGAGGCGAACCGCAGCACCGCCAGCGGCCCGACCTGGTCCGACACATTGGTGAGCAGGTACAGGCCGGCCAGCAGCAGCGCGGCCAGGCCCGCGCCGGTCCTGGTCGACGGGGTCAGCTGGGAGACCAGCACGCCCAGCGCGTAGCCGGTGAACGCGCACAGCGCGACGACGAACCCGGTGACCAGCGACCCGCCAAAGTCGGGCTCGCCCCCGACCGCCATCGCCACCGCGAGCCCGGCGCCGAGGCCAAGGCCGATCAGCGTCAGGGTCACCGCGAACCCGGCGGCGCGGTCGAGCAGGACACCGGCACGGGACCGGCCGGTGGCGAGGATCTCGGCGGGCACCCCTCTGGCCTCGGCCCCGCGCACGGCGTGGGCGCCCTGCACGGCCGCATAGAGGGTCAGCGCGAGCGTGAACAGCGTGACGTTGTGGTAGGCAAGGTAACCGCCGAGAGTGTCCAGCCGGTCGGCCGGCCAGCGCAGCAACCGCATCGCCTCCACGCCGGGTCGCATGCTGTCGGCCATTCCCTGGGCGCCGCCGGCGAAGCGGGCAACCTCGACGGCGAACCCGGCGGCGATAGCGACCATGGCGATCGCGCTGCCGGCGATCCAGGCCGGTACACCCCAGCGGTGCGCCCGGACCGTGTCAGCGACCAGCGGCCAGCGTGGCCGGCGTTGCTGGCTGGTCGAACTCACCGAGGAACACCTCCTCAAGCGACAGCTCCTGGCTGTCCAGCTCGACGACGTCGGCACCGGACAGGGCCGACAGCAGCGGCGCGATCGAGCCCTGGACCGCGCAGCTGAGATGGTGATCGGCCACCGTGGGTGCGCCGACCCCGGGCAGCCGGGCGAGCTCTGCCGCGTCCAGCCGGCCGGTGAACACCGCCTCGACCCGGTGGACGCGCAGCGCGCGCAGCTCGTTGAGCGAACCCACCCGGTGCAGCCTGCCGTCGCGGATCAGACCGATCCGGTCGCAGATCAGCTCCACCTCGGACAGCACGTGGGAGGACAGGAACACCGTCGCGCCAGCCGTGACCGCCTCCTGCACCAGGTTGCGGAACTCGCGCTGGATCAGCGGGTCCAGGCCCAGCGTCGGCTCGTCGAGGATCAGCAGTTCCGGCCGGTGCATGAACGCCTGGATCAGGGCGACCTTCTGCTTGTTGCCGTGCGAGAGGTCGTCGTAGCGGCGGCCCAGGTCCAGGTCGAGCCGCTGCGCCAGCTCGTCGATGCGCGCCGGTTCGACCCCGCCGCGCAGCCCGGCCAGCAACCCGATCACATACCCGGCGGTCACCCCGGGGAACTGGACCAGCTCACCGGGCAGGTACCCGGTCCGGCGCTTGATGGCGAGGCTGTCGCGGCGGGCGTGCAGGCCCAGCACGGTCGCGTGGCCGCGGTCCGGACGGATCAGATCCATCAGGAGCCGGATCGTGGTGGTCTTGCCCGCCCCGTTGGGACCGATGAACCCGAACGTCTCGCCCCGCTCCACGCTCAGGTCCAGGTCGAAGACGCCACGCCTTGCTCCGTAGTCCTTGGTCAGACCCGAGCAGGCGATGGCGGCACCGCCATCGCGGCTGGCCGGGAAACGTCGTTGCCGCATACCTCTACGGTCCTCGGCGGCCGGCAGGATGCCAGGGCCGGAGGGCCGCGCGGTGCGGGACCTTCGCCGCCGCGGCCGCGTCAGCCGTGCGAGTGGCCGTCCTCTCCGTGCGGTTCGGCCTGCAGGGCCTGGTGGACGTTGTTGGCGTAGACCTCGAACCCGAGCATCGCGTGCACGTAGTCGCGAGCGGCCGGCACCGACTCGTCCTTTCGGGCGGCCAGGCGCTGCACGTTGTCGAGCCGCCGGGTCAGCTCGTGGTGCAGTTCGGCCGCCAGCGCCTGGAACACCTCGCCGGCCTCACCGGACTCGACGGCCTTCTCGGCGAGCGGGATGACCGGGCCCACGTCCAGGCCGGCGGGTTTGAGCCCGGTGTACGGGGCGTGCTCGCCGGCGCGGTGCACCCGGACCACCGTCTCGTCGAACCACAGGCGCGCCACGTCTGCGCCGGGGCCGTCGGCCGCGTGCAGCGGCATGACCCGGTCGAACGCGTCGCGGACCTCGTCCTCGCCGCTGGCCGGCACGTACGGCAGGACCAGGTCGACGTCGTCGGCGGCGAGGGCCTTCTGGGCGGCGGTGACGACCGGCCCGTCCATAGAGTCGCAGTGCGGCGGCATCGCGATCATCTCCTTGGCGATAGGTCTGCGATCGGTATGTCCACCATGGCGCCCGGTCGGCCGGCCAGGTCAGGGCAGAACGCACCGCCGTCACCGGCCGAACGGCCCTGGCAGCCGCCGGCGTCGATCCGCCACAAAGGGACGTACGGCCCATGGCCGGGCCGGCCGGGTCACGATCGGATTGTGGGGCGATGGTGACGAAACTCGACACACTCCGAAACGCTCTCCGCGATGAGCGGTCCGGCCGGGTGGTCTTCGTGTCGCACTGCCTGCTCAACCAGAACGTGCGCTACCTCGGCGGCGCCACCCGCCCGGGTATGACCACGGAGGTGGTGGCGAGGCTGCTCGACGCGCGGACCGGCGTGGTGCAGCTGCCCTGCCCGGAGCAGTGCGCCTGGGGAGGGGTCTGCAAGCGGTACACCGTGCCCGCCTACGGCGCCGGCCGCACACCGTTGCGGCGGCTGCGCCGGCCGTTCGCCCGGCTGTTCCTCGCCTATACCCGGCTGGCCTACCGCCGCCTCGCCCGCCGCGTCGCCGGGCAGATCGCCGACTACGTACGCAGCGGCTACACCGTCGAATCCGTCGTGGGCATCGGCGGCTCGCCGTCGTGCGGGGTCCGCACCACCCTCGACCTGCCGGCCGTGCTGGAGGACATCGCCGGCCGGGACCCGGCCCGGCTGGACCGGGGCGAGTTCAACCGCCAGGTCATCGCCGGCCACGCCGTGCCCGGAGAAGGGCTGTTCATCAGTGCGCTGCGCCGTGAACTGCGCCGCCGGCACATCGACGTCGCGTTCGATGAGCACGATCTGGTCGCCGAAATCACCGGCTGACCGGCAGAGCACCGGGCCGGCTCCGCCCGCGGCCGCTCAGCCGCCGTCGGGCCGGTCGCCGGACTCCTCGTCGGCGCTCTCGCCCACGACCTTGAAGTTCTCGTCGAGTTGCACGTCGACCTGACGGCCGTCGGGCAGCGTCACCTCCACCTCGTACCGGCTCTCTTCGTCGCCGACCTCGGTGTCGGTCACCCTGCCACCACCGGTGTGGGCGAGCGCCGCCTGCTCGGCCCGTGCGCGGTCGGGACCGGTGATGGGCCGGTCCGGATCTGCCGCGCCGCCGGCGAGGGCGACGCCGCCCCCGATCCCGGCGACCAGTACACCGGCGGCGATCCCGGCGAGGGTCCAGCGGGTGCTGCGCTTCATAGCGTGCCTCCGTTCGTCGACTGTCAGCGTGCACCTTGCCGCCTGAAGCGACGCTGAATCAGGGGGAGGCCGCGGGTCAGCCCGCCGCCGGCAGGCGCACGGTGACACGCGCGCCGCCAAGTGGCGAGCCGCCGATGGCCACGCGGCCGCCGTGCCAGCCGACGATCTCGGCGACGATCGCGAGTCCCAGCCCGCTGCCGCCGTCGGTGCGCGCGCGGGCGTCATCGAGGCGCACGAAGCGTTCGAAGACGCGGTCGCGGTCGGGGCCGGGCACGCCGGGACCGTCGTCGTCGACGTGCAGCACGGCCTCGCCGTCCCGCTCGCCGACCGCCAACTCGACCGTGCTCCTGGCGTGCCGGGCGGCGTTGTCCACCACATTGCGCAGTACGCGGCCCAACGCGGTCGCGTCGCCCTGGACGCGGGCGGCCGAGATCCCGGTCGTGTCCACGCGACACGTGCCGGCCTCGCGCAGTCGGGCCGCCTCGGCCAGCACGAGGTCGTCGAGGTCGACCGCGTCGCGGCGCAGGCGCAGCGTGTGCTCGTCGGCCTGGGCCAGCAGCAGCAGGTCGTCCACGAGCGCCTGCATGCGCAGGCATTCGGCATGCACCGTGCCGGCCAGGCCCTCGCCGCCGGCCACCACCTTGCCGCCGGTCGGCGGTCCGCCGTGCGTGGGGCGGGCCAGCGCGACCTCGGCATGCTGGCGGATTGCGGCGATCGGCGATCGCAACTCGTGGGCGGCGTCGGCGACGAACCGGCGCTGCCGTACCTGCGCCTGCTCGAGGCGATCCAGCATCCGGTTCATCGTCGACGCGAGCCGGCCGATCTCGTCGCGCACCGCGGGCCGCGAGATCCGGCGGTGCAGGTCCGTCGCGGAAATGGCGTCGACCTCGGTGCGCATGGCTTCGACCGGGGCGAGGGCGCGCCCGACTCCCCGCCATGCCGTCACCGCCACCACGGCGAGCAGCACCGGCAGCCCGATAGCGAGCAGCATCGTGAGCGTGCGGGTCGACTCCCTGGCCGAGTCCAGGCTCTGCCCGAACAGGACCGTCCGGTCCCCGGCCGGGACGGCCACGAGGAGGTACGGGTCGTCGTCGAACGGCACGCGGGTCCGGCTCGACTCGCCGGGGGCGAGCCGGCTCAGGGCGGGGCGGCCGGCAAGGTTGGGGCTGGCCGCGACGACGCCGCCGTCGGCGCCGAGGACCTGCAGCACGAGGTCCTCGTCACTGGCAACGGCGGGCACCGGATCGCCGCCCGCCTCGAGAACCCGCGCCGCCTCGGCGGCGCGCAACGTTGCCGAGGCGCGTGCCTCCCGGTTGAGGGCCGCGTTCAGGCCGGCGACCAGGGCGACCGCGCCGAACAGCAGCGCGGCCGCGACCACCAGCACGACCGCGGACGTGATCCGCAACCGCACCGAGCGGTTGAGCGCCCCTGCCAGCCGGCGCCGCGCCTCAGCCGCCATCGGCGGCCAACCGGTAGCCGGCACCGCGAATCG
>DASSUA010000597.1:0-2391 GCA_035707525.1 Pseudonocardiaceae bacterium | reverse complement strand
GGGAGTGTGGCTGGCGCCCCGGCGCACCTTGGAGCCGGCCGTCGAGGCAGTGCGCGAGATGGGCATGGAGGCGTTCGTCGACATCTTCGAGGCGCACTACCGGGCGTTCGGGTCGGCGCGCTGGCTGGTGGAGCGGTGCTGGGACCTGCCCGCGCTGCAGGCCCGCTACATGGACCTGGTCGCCCTGATGCGGCCGATCCGGGACCGGTGGGCCGCGGCGCAGCCCGGCTCAGGTCGCCGGATCGGGGCGGGTGCCGGCCCGGCCGGGGACGACCCCGACCGAGACCTGGCCGCGTTCGTGGATTTCACGGCGGCGCTGCTGCACTGGCGCCACGTGCCGTTTTTCGACCCGGGCCTGCCGGCCGAGGTGCTGCCGGAGTACTGGCCGGGGACCGCTGCGGCGGGCATCTTCGACGAGCTCGTGGACCTGCTCGGCGCCCGCGCCCGCCGGCACGCGGCGGGCGTGCTGTCCGGCGGGTAGGGGTTGCCGGTTACGGCTGTGGCGGGTTTGTCGGCTGCGGGCTCTCAGCGGCCGGCGCGCGGGTAGAGCAGGTAGGCCTGGCGGCGCGCGTCGAACTCCGCCAGCTCCTCCTGCCAGGCACCCACGGCGTCGGCGACCGAGGCGCCCGCGTTGATCATCGTGCGCAGCCGCGGGGAGCCGCTGAGCTTGTCGATCCAGTACGGGCGCGCCGGGTCGAACGCGTCGAAGCGCCAGGTGAACGACGGGTACTTGCGGGCCTCGACCAGCATCGCCACGCCGGTCCGGATCGGGTCGTACGCGGCCCGGTCGGTGACCTTCACCTCGACGCCGGCGCACAGCTGGTTGGTGAACTTGGAGAAGGTCGGGGTGAAGTAGGCCTCCCGGAACTCCACGCCGGGCAGGCCCAGCGCGTTCAGCCGGTCGCCCCAGTGGTAGTCCATCGCCGGGCCGCCCACCAGCTCGAAGGGGCGGGTGGTGCCGCGCCCCTCGGAGATCGACGAGACGCCCTCGAACATGCACGTGCCCGGGTAGACCAGCGCGGTGTCGGGGGTGGGCATGTTGGGACTGGGCAGGACCCACGGCACGTCCGTGTCGCCGGCCATGAGGTCGCCCCGCCACGCGCGGCAGGCGATGACCTCCAGCTCGACCGGGCCGTCGGCGACGCCGGGCAGGAACTCGACGTTGTAGAAGCGGGCCAGCTCGCCCACTGTCATGCCGTGCTGCTGGACGATCTCCCGCTTGCCGACCCCGGATGTATACGCCGGGGTCATCATCGGCCCGTACGCGTAGCCGCCGATCGGGTTGGGGCGGTCGAGCACCACGTAGCGCCGGCCGGTGCGGGCGGCGGCCACCATCGAGTCGTACATCGCCCAGATGTAGGTGTAGAAGCGCGCGCCCACGTCCTGGATGTCGAAGACGACCGTGTCCACGCCAGCCCTGGCGTAGAGGTCGGCCCACTTGGTCTGGCTGGCCCCGAAGGCGTCGTACACGGTCAGGCCGGTGCGCGCATCGATGCCGGTGCCCTCGCTGCCGCCGGCCTGGGCCGAGCCGCGGAACCCGTGCTCCGGCCCGAAGACCCCGGTGACCTGCACCTGGCCGCTGCCGTGCATGAGGTCGACCAGGTGGCGGTAGCGGCGGTCCATGCCGGTCGGGTTGGAGATCACGCCGACCCGCTGCCCGGCCAGGGCGGCGAAGCCCGACTCGACGAGCCGGTCCAGGCCGGTCCACACCGGCAGGCGGGGCAGCTGGCCCGGCCCGGACTGCCCGGCCGGGCCCGCGGCTGCGCTGGTGACGGCTGCCGCTGCTCCGCCCGCGGCGGCGAGGGACGTTGCGGTGATGAGACGGCGACGGTTCATGACTGCTCTCCTCCGCGGGCGTCGCGTGTCCTGGCAACCTAACCCAGGCCTCTGGTGCCAGGCAACAACCTTCATGATCCTTGAGTTATCCAAAGGAAAGCTTCATCATCGGGGGATGGGGAGCGCATTGATCAAATTCATCGCCGTCGGTGTCCTCGGCGCCGCGGTCACCGGCCCTGTCCCCGCCTCGGCTGTAGAACCGATCACCGCCGACGGGCCGCCGGTGGTCACGCCGGCGGACATCCGGTTCCAGCACCGCACGCTGCGCCCCGGCTCGCCGCGCGAGGTGGGGCTGCTGCCGGAGTACGTGGCCCGGCTGCGCGAGGATGCAGCGTCGTACCTGGTGCCCACGCCGGACCACCCGAGGTGGCCCACGTACGCGGGCGCGGTCGTGCTCGCCGCCAAGGACGGGGTGATCGTCGAGCACGCGGCCGTCGGCACCGCGGTCCGCTACAGCGGGGTCGGCCCGCCGCCGGCCCGCGTCGGCATAGAGCTGCCCGCTGACCAGCAGATCGCCACCCGGCCGGACACCATCTTCGACCTCGCCTCAGTCTC
>DASSUA010000596.1:0-3437 GCA_035707525.1 Pseudonocardiaceae bacterium | reverse complement strand
TCCACACCTCGAAGTGCAGGTGCGGGCCGGTCGAGTAGCCGCGGTTGCCCATGGTGGCGATCTGGGTGCCGGCGCGGACCCGCTGGCCCTCGTTGACCAGGTAGCGGTCGATGTGGCCGTACACCGTCACGGTGCCGTCGTCGTGCCTGACCCGGACCCACAGCCCGAACCCGCTCGCCGCGCCGGCCTCGATCACGACGCCGTCGGCCACCGAGTAGATGGGGGTACCGATGCGGTTGGCGATGTCGATGCCCCAGTGCGTGGTGCCCCAGCGCGAGCCGTAGGCGGAGGTCAGCGTGCCGACCGTGGGGGCGACGAACTTCGGGCGCCTGGCCTCTGCCTCGCGGGCGGCGCGCTCGGCGAGGACCTGCTGCGAGGTCGTGAGGCGCTCGAGCTGTCCTGGGTCGGTCCTGGCGACGGCGAGCACCTGGGGGCGCATCGAGTCCGGGTCGACGACCGGACCGCCCATGCCCAGCGCGGCGGTCGTCGAGTTCGGGTCGGCGCCGGACGCCAAGGGCGTCCAGTCCGTCTTGGTGGTCTCGGTGGGGTTGAGTGTCGCGCCGGCCGCCGCGAAAGCACCGGCCGCGACCGCGGCGAGCACGATGCGGCCGCGCAGCGCGGCCGACGGTGCCGGCACTCGATGCGACCCACCGGATCGGACGCGCGGGCGATCAGCAGCGCGAACCAGTTCCGGAGTGGGTCGATGGCCACCGGGGGTGCGGTGTCGAGCCAAGACCAACCCTTCCGCTTCGGGGAGCCCGGTACGGACACGTTGGGCGCCGGTTGTGGGGTTACCGGTTGAGTTGCCTGGGTAGACCAACTCGTAGCCCAATCCGTGATCGGACCGTGACAACGGACCGGCGAAAGCTAACGAAGCCGCCCCGTTCGGAGCAAATTGTCGCGGCGCGTGTCGGGTTGAGTGAACGCACAGCTGCGCCGAACGGTTGGTTGGGTTCCGTACAGAGACCGTTGGGCTGAACTACCTTGCGTGATCAAAATCCGCTCACCGGGCGCCGAGCTGCGCTGGTCGCGCACGCGTTTTCGCAGGTCCAGGGCGTATTGAGCCGATTAGCGCAACGTGGCCGCCCGGCCGGCGCCGCTCGGCGCATATGACCTTCCCCACGGCCCCCCGGCGCTCAACGGCGGGCCGGCGCCGGTTGGTAGCGTCGTCGCGATGACCTCGCGCGGCCCGACCGTACCGACCCGGTCGCTGCGCGGGCTGCTCCCGACGGCGAGCGCGCTGCGTGGTGCGGCGCCGCTGCCCGCCCTCGTGGTCGCGACCGCAGGGGCGGTGCTGCTGGCGGTGGCGCCGGCGCTAGCGGTCGTCCGGGCCGGTGACGGCGCGCACCTCGGTCCGGCGTTCGTGGCCTGGCCGCTGGTCGCCCTGCTCGCGCTCGCCCCGGCGGTTGCCGCGTGGCTGCTCGCCGGGTACGCCCGGCCCGCGGCCGCGGTGGGGCTGCTCGGCTCGTTTGGGTTGCTGGCGGTGGGCCGGGCGGCCGTCGACCTGCAGATCCTGGCCGATCCGTGGTCGGCGCAGCGGCCCGAACTGTTCGTGCCGGTGAGCCTCGCCGAGCTCACCGCCGGGCCGGCCGTCGCGGTGCTGCTGCTCGGGCACGTCCTGACCATGCTGGCCGGCGCGCTCGCCGTCGGGTCGCTGCTGCGCGCCCGGCAGGGCGGCGCGGCTCTGCCACCCGACTCGCGGCCGGCGGGGCGGTCCGGCCCGCTGGTCGCGGCGCTGTTCGGTGGCACGCTCGCGGCGGCCGGCCTGATGAGCCGGCCGTTCCGGTCGAGCGATCCGTACCTGATCCCGAGCGCCGCGGTCGACGCCGCCGGGCCGACCATGGTCGGGATGCTGCTGATCGCCGGCGGCGCGCTGCTCGCGGCCTGCCTGGCGGCGAGCGCCGCGGACCCGGACACGGCGTGGGGCGGCCTCGCCGGCGCGGCGGCCGGCGTCGCGGTCGTCGCGCTGCCGCCGCTGGCCGCGGCCGCGGCCGGTGACGACATCGGCATCTCGGCCGGCCCGCTCGTCGCGCTCGGCGGCGCCGCGCTGCTGGCCGGCACGGCATGGCTCGTCGCCACCGGGCGCGGGGAGGCGCCGGCGGACGGCGAGGAGGCCGTGCGGTTGCCGGCCGCGCTGCGGCTTCGGCGGGTGGCCGGGGGGCTGGCCGTTACGGCGGGCGTGGCCGGGCTGCTCGGCGCGGTCACCGACCAGGTAACGGTGTCCGGTCAACTGACCGCGGGCTCCCTGCTGACCGCGCCCGTGGTGTACCCGGCGCGGTTGCTGGTGCCGGCGGGTGTGCTGCTGGTGGTGCTCGGCGCCCTGATGCTGGCGCCCAGGGCGGGCGCGGTGGTCCGGCCGGCGCTCGTGGCCGGCTGGGCGGCGATGGCGCTCGCCGCGACCGCGACGCTCGACCTCACCCTGACCGCAACCCAGCTGGACGGGCTCGACGCCGGGTTCGCCGGGTGGCCGACCGGGCTCGCGCTGCTGCTCGCGCCGGCGGCCGGTGCGCTCGCCGGCGTCGCCGGCGGGGTCGAGCGCGAGGAGGCCGACCTGACCGACCCCGCTGCGCGGCGCGCCGATCGCGTGGTCCTGGTCACCGGCGGCCTGGCGGCGGTGCTCGCCCTGCCCGCGTTCGGCCTGCCCCTGGTCACCTCCGCCGACTACCTGCCGGCCGGGCTGTGGTCCCGGTTCGGGGTGGCCTCCTGGGGGCTGCTGGCGGCGGCCGCCGTGGTCGTCGCGGCCGGGCTGCTCGCGCCGCGGTCCAGGCCTGCGCGCTCGGTGGCGCTGCTGCTCGGCGCGGCCGCCGTGGTCGCGGTGCACCTCACCGCGGTGCCGCTGGTGGGGGCTCGCGGAGAGGCGCCGGGGTCGGTCGGGCCCGGTACGTGGTTCGCGATCGCCTGCGGGTTGAGCCTGTTGGCGGCGGTGGTTCGCTCCAACGCAGTCTGGCAGCGCGAGCGCCGAGACGAGCCTGGCTCCAGGCAGACCAAGTACGCTCCTGGTCGGTCGAAGACGGGCGGCCGTGGCCGTTCCGGCGCCACCAGACCCGATGCCAGGAGGAACCGTGACCGGTCGCATCCGCGTGGTCATCGCCAAACCAGGACTTGACGGGCACGACCGTGGCGCCAAGGTCGTCGCCAGGGCGTTGCGCGATGCCGGCATGGAGGTCGTCTACACCGGCCTGCACCAGACGCCGGAGCAGATCGTGCAGACCGCGCTGCAGGAGGACGCGAACGCGGTCGGCCTGTCGGTGCTCTCCGGGGCGCACATGACGCTGTTCGCCAAGGTCATCGAGCTGCTCAAGGACAAAGGTGCCGAGGATGTCGTCGTGTTCGGCGGCGGGATCATCCCGGCCGAGGACATTCCCAAGCTCTCCGAACTCGGCGTCGCAAAGGTGTTCACGCCAGGCGCGCCGACCCAGGAGATCGTGGCCTGGGTC
>DASSUA010000595.1:0-5609 GCA_035707525.1 Pseudonocardiaceae bacterium | reverse complement strand
ACCGCGCTCAGCGCGGCTCACCGCACCCAAACGACGATCAGGCACCCGGTCAACCGGCCCCGGCTCTCCCGCAAGCGCCGCACGATGGCCAGCGGCGCAGAGCAGGTATCAGGGCCGGCTCCGGGCTCTCAACTGAGGTGGGTTCAGGGTGCCTCCTACCAAGCGGGGCGGGCACCCTCATCGCACCTCAGTGGAGGCAGTCATGGGTGCACCACCGGTACAGATCCAGGAACGGCTGGCCCGCCTGTATCTCGACCTGCGGGCCGGAATCGGGATAGTCGGAATCGTGCTCCCGATCTTCCTGTTCGCGGGCAACCAGTTCGAATGGCGGAGCTCGATCAGCAGCTACTACTACACCGGCATGCGCGACTTCCTGGTCGGCGGGCTCTTCGCCGTCGGCGTCTTCCTGCTGTGCTACCGGTTCGAGCGCGCCGACACGATCCTGAGCAACATAGCCGGCGGGCTCGCGATGGGGGTCGCGGTCTTCCCCACGAAGCCCGCGACCGACGTTTCGACGGCCGACGAGATCGTCGGAGTGCTGCACGTCGTGTGCGCGGCCGGTTTCTTCGTGCTCCTCGCGGTGTTCTGCCTGTGGCTGTTCACCAAGTCGGACCAGCCCAAGGAGCAGCAGACCGCCGGCAAGCGCAGGCGCAACCGCCTCTACCGGGCCTGCGGTCTGATCATCCTCGGCTGTCTGCTCGTGGCGGCCGTCTCCGCGCTGTTCGTGCCGGAGAGCGTCAACCAGGCCCTGCACCCGTTGCTGTTCGCCGAGGCATTCGCCATCTTCGCCTTCGGCGTCGCGTGGTTCGTCAAGGGCGACCACATCCTCAAGGACGGGACGCGTGCCGACGAGGACCTGCCCCAGGGCCGGCTGCTCCCGCTCATGGACCCCGAGCCCAGCGTCTGAGTCCGGCTACCGGAGCAGCTGCTCGATCAGCTCGGGTGGGCGCCCGAGCACCGCACGGCCGTCGTCGGCCACCAGGATCGGCCGCTCGATCAGCACGGGATGCTCGACCATCGCCGCGATCCAGCGTTCCCTATCGTGCGGCCAGGAGGCCAGGCCGAGCGCGGCGGCGACCGGCTCGGACAGCCGGGCCAGCTCCCACGGCTGCATGCCGAGCGCGGTCAGCACCGCGTCGAGCTCGCCGGCGGTCGGCGGCTGCTCGACGTAGCGACGTTCGGCGTAGCGCACGCCGCGGCCGTCGAGGATGTCCTTGGCGCCGTTGGACTTCGAGCACACCGGGTTGTGCCAGAGCTGCATGCGCCGAGGTTAACGCCGTCAGCCGACCTGACGCTCGAAGGTGACCAGGACTCCGCCGACGCCACCCGGCCCGATCCGGCCCTTCACCTCCACCGCGGTTATCGCCTTGAGCTGCCAGCCCTCGGCGGCATGCTGGTTGAGCGCCTTCTCCAGCTTGTCGCCGGACATCTTGCCGCCGATCATGCCCTCGCGAAGCTCGATCACCCTGTACTCGTACCGGTTCGGCATGAGTCCGACCGTAGCGGCGCGGCGCCCGGCGTGCCTCCCACGGCCGCTACCTCATCGGGTATACCCCGCGTGCTCCGGGGCCGTCCGCTCGTAGACCACCAGCTCCACCTGCTCGCCGTCCTCGACCCCGCAACGCTGTTCGACGTAGCGCATGCCGGCCTTCTCCATCACCCGGCGGCTTGCCCTGTGGTCGACCAGCGTCAGCGCCACGACCCGGCGAATCCCCGGCTGGGCCAGCACGTGGTCGAGCAGCGCCCGAAGCGCCTCGCTCGCGTACCCCTGCCCCCAGCACGGCTCGACGACCGAGTAGCCGGCATGGCCGGTGTCCGAGCCCTCCGGGACGCCGCACCCGATCTCGCCGATCACCGCGCCGTCCGACCGCCGGATCATGAAGTACGGCCCGTAGGGGCCGAGCTCGTCGCCGGCGACCACCCGCTCCATGACCTCCAGCGTGAACCGGGACGGGTAGCCCTCGGCGAACCTCATCCCAGCCGGCGTCCCACCGCCGAGCAGTACCCGTGCCTGCTCCGCCCCGACCAGACGCAACACCAACCGGCCGGTCTCGATCTCCGTCACCCCTGCAGCATTGCAGCCACACCGGTCCCGTCCCACCCGTTATCGACCCGATGCGCCAGCAGCGGCCAGCCAAATCCAGATCAGTACGCCAAACGGTGATAACTCTGCCACCGGTAACATTGCGTCAATGGCGCCCGATCCTTTCCACGAAGAATGGGCGGGCGCCCAAATCGCCGCAGGACGAGGAAATCATGCTGGATCGGCCGCAGCGTCAGTCGTGGTCCCTGGAGGCGGTCCTCGCGGTCGCCGGGGTCGTCGTGACGATCGCCGTCGCCGTCATCGCGCCGCTGCGGCGGTACTGGCTCGCGGCGCGACCCGTGCCGGCCGATCACGAAGCGGCTGCGCCGCTGGTCACTCCTCGCCGGTGAGGGTCAGCGAGCGCAGCCGCCGGCTGGCGTAGGCGGTCGCGGCCACCGTGGCGACCACCAGGAAGGTGACGGCCACGGCGAGGCGCACGTTGGCGGTGACCGCGCCGTCCTCGGCCAGGGCACTGGTGACCGACACCGCCCACTGCTGGACGCTGAGGGTGCGGGCGCCCGGAACGTAGCCGCCGATGAGCGTCTCCCAGAGCAGGGCGTAGACCAGGCCGAGCACGACCGCGTGCTTGGACACGACGCCGAGCAGCAGGAACACCGCGCAGTAGGCGACGCCGCCGACAAGCGTGCCGATGGCGTAGGCGACCGCCACGCCGGCCTCGTTCCGGGCCATCACGAGGCCGGCGACCAGCGTCGGCAGCGCGGCGAACAGCGCGATGCAGGCGGCGGCGACGGCGAGCTTGGTGACCACGATCGTGGCCCGGGAGACCGGCTTGGCGAGCACGTAGACGATCGAGCCGTCGTCGATCTCGGGCGAGATCACACCGGTGCCGATGATCAGCGCGAGCAGCGGCACGAGGGTGCCGAGCACGAGGGCGCCGAGCACACCGCGCGAGGCCTCGAGGTCGGCGACGCCGGTCAGGCGCAGGCCGGCGGCGAGCACGAGCAGCACGAGCGGCAGCGCGAGCAGCAGCGCCGCGCGGCGCCGCCCGAGCAGGGCGCGCCAGGTGAGCATGGCGATCGTTGCGTTCATGACGTCACCAGGTAGGAGAAGACGCTCTCCAGCGACTCGTCGGACGGGGCGACCTCGTAGAGCCGGATGCCGAGCTCGGCGGCCAGCCGGGGCAGCACCCGCACGAACTGCTGGAAGTCGACGGCGTAGACGCGCAGCGCGCGCTCCCTGGCGTCGAGCTCGACGGACGCGGTCGAGGGCTGGGCGATCAGCGCGGCGGCCAGCCGCCGGTCGTCGCTGGAGCGCAGCAGGAACACGTGCGGCCGGTCGGTCATCAGCCGGCGGATGGCCCTGAAGTCGCCGGAGGCGGCGTGCCGGCCTGCGACCACGACCTCGATGTGGCTGGCCACCTGCTCGACCTCCTCGAGGATGTGCGAGCTGAACAGCACGGTTCGGCCCTGCGCGCCCATCTGCCGGATCAGCGCCATGAGCTGCAGGCGCTGCCGCGGGTCCATTCCGTTGAACGGCTCGTCGAGCAGCAGCACGGCCGGGTCGTGCACGAGCGCGGCGGCCATCTTGACCCGCTGCTTCATGCCCTTGGAGTACGTGTCGAGCGGCCGGTCCTTGGCGAAGGCCATCTCCACGGTGTCCAGGGCCCTGGCGGCGGCGGCCTGCGGGTCGGCGAGGCCGTGCAACCTGGCGTTGGCGAGGGTGAACTGCCAGCCGGTCAGGAAGTCGTACATGCCCTCGCGCTCGGGCACGAGGCCGATTCGGCGGTAGGTGTCCTCGTTGTGCCACACCGGCGCGCCGTCGAGCGTCACGGTTCCGGCCGATGGCGGCAGGAACCCGGCCATCATGTGGATGAGCGTCGACTTGCCGGCGCCGTTCGGGCCGAGCAGGCCGGTCACCCCCGGCGCGATCGTCATCGACACGTCGTTGACCGCGACCACGTTGCCGAACCAGCGCGACGCGCGCTCGACCGTGATCGTGCTCATTTGACCGCCGCCTTCCGGTAGCGCAGCAGCAGGAAGCCGACGGACGCGGCCACCACGGCGATCACCATCGCGACGAAGACCGCGCCCTGCCAGCCCTGCGGCACCGGCAGCTCATCGAACATCGGGTTCTCCGCCGCTCCGAACATCCAGAGCTGGGTGCTGTTGACCAGGTTGTAGGGGGTGAAAAGCTCCGCGTACAGCGCGACGTCCTCGCGCTCGTTGACCAGCGCGATGCCCTCGACGGCCGACACCACGGTGTAGCTGACCAGGATCACCACGATGATCGCGGCGACGCCGAACCCGCGCCGCGGGGTGGCCGACGCGACCGCGAGCCCGATCCCGGCCAGGACCAACGAGTACAGCGCCGCGCCGGTCAGGCCCATCAGCGCGCCCCTGGTCTGCGCCCAGAACGGCATGTCGGCCAGCAGCGCGCCGGCGTACATGACCAGGATCGGCGAGCCCAGCAGGATCAGCAGCGCAAGCGTCATCGCCGAGTACTTGGCGAGCACGTAGCCGGCAACCGTAAGCGGCCTGGAGAAGTACAGCGGCACGGTGCGAAAGCGCAGGTCACGCGAGACCAGCTGCGGGGACTGGGCCGCCACGAAGATCGCGCTGATGTAGAAGGTGACCGGGATGTAGTCGCGGTAGTCCAGCGGCAGCTCGGGGGCACCGGAGATCACCGCGACCACCACGATGATCAACGCCGGCAGCAGCATCCAGCCCAGCAGCAGCATGGGCATGACCTTGGACCGGGCCGGGCGGCCGAGCCCGTAGGCGCCGCGCAGGCTCTGGCTGAAAAGCGACCGCACCAGGTAGCCGCGGCCCAGGCGGGCGCCGTCGTAGTGGCGGTAGCCGATGTCGTGGATGACCCCGGCCGCCCGCGGGTCAGCCTGCATCCGCGAACACCTCCTCGATGCGGTGCCGCCGCTGCTGCACGCGGATCAGTCCGACGCCGAGCTCGGCCGCCGCGTCGCGGATCAGGTCGTAGGTGGCGTCGCCGGTCAGCTGCACCTCGACGAGCCGCCCGTCGCGGCGCACCGGCAACCCGGCCGCGGCGAGCCGGCGGCCGATCGCCGCGGCGCCGTCCTCGTGGTCGGTGTCGGTCACCTCGACCGCGAGCACATGCGTCGCGCTGGTGTACGAGCCGATCGCGCTCGAGCGCAGCAGCCGGCCGGCGTCGATGATCACGACGTGGTCGCAGATCCGCTCGAGCTCGCCGAGCAGATGGCTGGCCACCAGCACCGAGATGCCGAAGTCGGTGCCGATCCGGCGGATCAGCGCGAGCATGTCGTCGCGGCCGGCCGGGTCCAGGCCGTTGGTCGGCTCGTCGAGGTACACCAGCCGCGGATCGTGCACGAGGGACTGGGCGAGCTTGACCCGCTGCCGCATGCCGGTCGAGTAGCCGCCGATCGGCCGGTAACGCTCCTCGTACAGCCCGACGTGGCGCAGCGTGTCGGCCGTGCGCTCCCGCGCCGCCGACGGCGGCAACCCGGACATCCGCGCCAGGTGGACGGTGAGCTCGGTGGCCGAGACATCCGGCGGCAGGCAGTCGTGCTCCGGCA
>DASSUA010000594.1:0-2290 GCA_035707525.1 Pseudonocardiaceae bacterium | reverse complement strand
GGCACTGCCCGGGCTGGTCCTGGAGAACCAGTACGGCCCGACCGAGACGCACCTGGCCACGGCGTACCCCATGACCGGTGACCCGCAGGCATGGCCGTCGCTGCCGCCGATCGGCCGGGCGATCGGTGGGGTCCGGGTGCTCGTACTCGACGGCGATCTGCAGCAGGTTCCCGAGGGTACGCCCGGTGAGATCTACCTCGGCGGGGTGTGCCTGGCGGACGGCTATGACGGCCGGCCCGACCTGACCGGCGAGCGATTCCTCGAGACGCCTTACGGCAGGCTCTACCGGACCGGCGACCTCGGCTTCGTGCTTCCCAGGGGTGACGTCGTCTGCACCGGGCGTGCCGACGCGCAGGTGAAGGTGCGTGGCTTCCGGGTCGAGCCCGCCGAGGTGGAACTGGCCCTGACCGGCCTGCCCGGGGTCCGGGAGACTGCCGTGGTGGCGCGGCGGCGCGGCGGCGACGCCTTCCTGGCCGCGTTCTGCGTCGGCGAGCGAACCGAGCCGGCGCAGGTGCGGCGGCGCCTGCGGGCGGTGTTACCCGAGTACATGGTGCCGTCCCGGGTGCAGTGGCTGCCCGCCCTCCCGCTGACCCCGAGCGGCAAGCGCGACGATCTGGCGTTGCAGGCGATGCCGCTGGACACGGTGACCTCCGCCGTGCCGCGGCCACCCGCCGACTCCTACGAGCGGGCGATGGCCGAACTGATCGCGGACGTGCTGGAGCTGTCGAGCCTGGGCGTGGATGACAACGTCTTTGATCTTGGCGCGACCTCGCTGTCGGCGCTGCGGGTCGTGGTGCTGGCTGAACGCCGGTTCGGGACGAGCGTCCCGCTGTCGGTGTTCGCCGAGACGCCGACGGCGGCGGGGCTGGCCGCATGGCTGCGCCACAATCACGCCGCACCGGCGTTCGATCCGCTGGTGGAGCTGCGCCGGGGCTGCGGGCGCCCGCTGTTTCTCGTCCATCCGATCGGCGGCAATGTGCTGTGCTACGTCCCGCTGGTCCGGCACCTGCCCGGGAAGTGGCCGGTGTACGCGCTGGCGGCGGCGGGCACGGCTACGGGCACCGAGCCGCTGCGCACCGTTGGGGACATGGCCGAGGCCTACCTGGAGGCGATCCGGCGGGTGCAGCCGGACGGGCCGTACACGGTGGCAGGCTGGTCCTTCGGCGGTTTCGTGGCGTTCGAACTGGCTGCGCGGCTGCAACGGGAGGGGGCCGGGGTCGAGAACGTGATCCTGCTCGACACGGTCGCGCTCGACCCGGAGCACCTCGGCTCCGCCGACCGGGAGCACAGCGTCGGCGCCACCCCCGATGCGGTGCTCACCTGGTTCTTCTGGGAGCTGCTCCTGCTGGGGCACGAGGGCGGGGCCGCCCCCTCGGCCGTCCCGCCGGCCATCCCGCCGGAGTTGACCGTGGCGGAGAAGTTCGAGTTCATCAGCGACCACGCGGCCGGTCTGGGGGTCCTGCCGACCGGTGCCTCCGCCGGGCTCGTCCGGCGGCTGTTCGAGGTCTACCAGGCCAACCTGCAGGCGACGGGCGACTACCGGCCCGGAGTCCTGGACTGCGATCTCACCCTGATCCAGTCGGCCCTGCCCCTCCCGGAGGTCCTCTGGGCGATGCACGACGCCGGAGGTTCGCGGTACCGCGACCCGGCCAACGGCTGGTCCGGCCGCACCGCCGGCCGGCTGAACATCATCCAGGTGCCCGGCGACCACCTCACGATGATGAAGGAACCGCAGGTCGACGCGGTCGCCGCGGCCCTGGCCGATCTGATCGGACGGTGACTCTTGAAGGCACTCGTCGTCGGCGCGGGAATCGGCGGGCTGGCCGCCGCCGCGGCCCTGCGCCGGGCCGGGATCAAGACCGAGGTGTACGAGCAGGCACCCGAGCTGCGGGCCGCCGGCACCGGGCTGTCAGTCATGACCAACGCCATCCTGGCCCTGCGGACCATCGGCCTCGACCTCGGCGTCGATCTCGGCGTCGGCGGCACCGTCCGGGGCGCCCGGGTCGAGACCGCCGAAATCTTCACCGCCCGGGGCCGGCTGATCCGCCGGACACCGTTCAAGGAGATCTGCGACCGGCTCGGCGCACCGAGCGTCTGCGTCCACCGAGGCGACCTGCAGACGGCCCTCCTGGATGTCGCCGGCGAACCCATCACACTGGGCGCGCAGGCCACCTGCTTCTCCCGCGGCAACGGCGGCGTCCGGGTGGACTTCGCCGACGGCACCCGGGCCCACGGCGACGTGCTCATCGGAGCCGACGGCGTCAACTCGGTGGTCAGGGCACAGCTCGCC
>DASSUA010000593.1:0-2866 GCA_035707525.1 Pseudonocardiaceae bacterium | reverse complement strand
CGGTGAAGGCCGTGGAGGCGTTGACCATCACGGCGGCGGCGTCCACCCTGGCCACGAACTCGCGGGCGGCGCCGAGGTCGGCGGTCACGATCGCCTCGGTGTGGCCGGAGCCGTGGGTGGCGATGTGGCCGACGGCCTCGTCGAGCGAGTCGACGACGGCGGCGGCGATGTCCAGCGAGAGATACTCGGTGGACCAGTCGTCCTCGACCGCGGGAACGACGCACGCGCTGTCGTGGGCGAGCTTGGCGACCCGTTCGTCGGCATGCACGGTGACGCCGGCCTCGCCGAGCGCGCGCACCAGCGCGGGCACGAACCGGTCGGCGACCGCGGCGTGGACCAGGACGGTCTCGGCCGCGTTGCACACGCTCGGCCGGCGGGTCTTGGCGTTGAGCACGATGCGCTCGGCAGTCCGCAGGTCGGCGGCGGCATCGACGTAGACGTGGCAGTTGCCGACCCCGGTCTCGATCGTCGGCACGGTCGCCTCGCGGACGACGGCGTCGATGAGCCCGGCGCCGCCGCGCGGCAGCACGACGTCGACCAGGCCACGGGCCGTGATCAGGTGCTGCACGCTGGAGCGGTCCTCGCTCGGCAGCAGCGCGACCGCGCCGGCCGGCAGCCCCACCGAATCCAGGGCCTCCCGCAGCAGCTCGACCAGGCAGGCGTTGGACGAGGCGGCCGACGACGAGCCGCGCAGCAGCACCGCGTTGCCGGCCTTCAGGCACAGCCCGGCGGCGTCGACCGTGACGTTCGGCCTGGCCTCGTACACGATGCCGACCACGCCGAGCGGCACCCGCACCTGGCGCAGTTCGAGCCCGTTGGCGAGCACCCCGCCGCGCACGACCTCACCGACCGGGTCGGGCAGGGCCGCCACCGTGCGCAGCCCCTCGGCCATGCCGTCGACCCGCTCGGTCGACAGCGCGAGCCGGTCCAGCAGGGCCTTGGACAGTCCGGCCGCCGCGCCGGCCTGCAGGTCACGCTCGTTGGCTGCGAGGATCTGGTCGCGGCGCCGCCGCAAGATCGCCGCCATCGCGTGCAGGGCGGCGTCCTTGGTCGCCCGGTCGGCCTGCGCCAAGGAAACCGAGGCCCGTCGGGCCTGCCCGGCCGCGGCCAGCACCTGGTCGCGAATCAGCACCTGGTCGCGAATGCTGTCAGTCACCTGCTGAAATCTAGCCCACCTCTGATGCCGGAGCGGCCCAGGTGTTGCACGCCGCCGCGGTGGCCTGCACGTAGCCCCGGCGAGCCCACGCGTGCTGCACCGAGCCGGCGCCGTGGGTCTTGGCGAGCGTGCCGAACCGGAACGTGCCGATGGCCGACTCGGCGAGGTGCCTGGAGATGTTGCCTCGCCCGGCGGCCGCGGCCAGGAACAGCCCGGCGAAGCAGTCGGCCTGCAGCTCGGTGCGGCGGCTCAGCTCCTGGCCGGCGGCCGAGTCCCGGCCGACCTGGTCCTCGCGCTGGTAGGCGGCCTCCAGGATGCCGACGCCGGCCTGCACATGGTGGGCGTACTCGTGGGCCAGCACGCCGAGGTGCACGGCGGGGCTGCCGCGGTCGACCTTGGTGATCCGGTCGATCGGCAGGAAGATCATCTCAGTGTCCGGGCAGTAGGCGGCGGTGAACTCGGCCGAGTCGAAGTCCCCGCAGAACACCTCGCCCGGGTCGTTCGCCAGGTTCATCTTCGGGCTGCTCCACGGCAGGCCGGCCGCGGACAGCGCCGCCCGCCAGGCCTCGTCCAGACAGTCCCGCACCGGCACGTAGTAGGCCCGCAGCCGCGCCTCGTCGCGGCCGAACCGCGGCAGCCGGCACGTCACCGGGGCCAACCTGACGTTGCCGGTCAGCAGCGGGTGGTCCTCGAGCTTGACCACGTAGAGCCGGGCGGAGTGCTGCGGCGTCGGTGGCCGGGACGGTTGCCAACGCTTCGGCTGCGGGTCGCCGGGGGTCGAGCCGGCCGGGGCGGCCGGCAGTGCGGTGCCCGCAATCGTCCGGCCGGCGGGCGGGCCGGACAGCGTGACGATCATCAGCACGAGAGCCGCAACGAGCGCGGCGAGCATTCCCCGACGGGTGCCCCACTGTGGGCCGTCCACGGTGCAAGCGTACGGATCAGCGCAGCTGCCGGTTCACCGGGCTATCGGAACCAGATCATCGGCGTGCACGACCTCCCGGCGGTACTCGGACGGGACGTCGTGGGAGGACCTGCCGATGAGCCCGGGCAACTCGGCGGCGTCGAAGTTGACCACGCCACGGGCCACCGCCACGCCGTCCGGCCCGGCCAGCTCGACCACGTCGCCGGCGTTGAAGTCGCCGTCGAAACCGGTGATCCCGGCCGCGAGCAACGACCTGCGCCGGTCGACCACGGCGGCGACCGCACCCGCGTCCAGATCGATCCGGCCGGCGGCATCGGCGGCGTGCCGCAGCCAGAACCGCCGGGCCGACAGCCGGGCGCCCAGCGGCGCGAACGCGGTCCCCACATCCGCCGCACCGAGCGCCCGCTCGATCTGCGCCGCGGCGGCCAGCAGCACCGGGATGCCGGCCGAGCTGGCCAGCGAGGCGGCCGCGAGCTTGGAGGCCATCCCGCCGGTGCCCAACTCGCCCGCGCCGTGCGAGCGCACGCCCTCGACGTCGGCCGGATGGCGCACCTCGTCGATGCGCGACGCCGGCCCGCGCCGCGGGTCGCCGTCGTACAGGCCGTCCACATCGGACAGCAGGACCAGGGCGTCCGCGCCGACCAGGTGCGCGACCAGCGCCGCGAGCCGGTCATTGTCGCCGAACCTGATCTCCTCGGTGGCGACAGTGTCGTTCTCGTTGACCACCGGCACGGCGCCGAGCGACAGCAGCCTGGAGAACGTGCGCTGCGCGTTGCGGTAGTGCGAGC
>DASSUA010000592.1:0-2995 GCA_035707525.1 Pseudonocardiaceae bacterium | reverse complement strand
CTGGTGCCCTGTCGGCTGGTGGCGGTCGGTTGCTGATCGTGGTGCTGGGGTACGCGGCGAGCGTGGCGGATGGGTGGCTCCTCTGGTGAGCTGGTGCCTATCGGCTGGGGCGGGCGGTTGCTCATCGTGGTACGCGGTGGGTGCGTCGGCCCGCGCTGTTGGGCCGGTCCCGCGGGGTATCGGCGACCGATGGGTGTGCCCGTGGGCGTGGCTCGTGCGGGGTTCAGCGCCGGGCCGCCGGCCGTCGGCGGTTACCCGGCCCGATGCTGGCCGCACTCCGTTCATGATCACCGAAAGTGTGCGGTCACCATGCGCCTTCGGGCCCACGTTGCATGGTGAGCTCACACTTTCAGCGATCTTGGTCGGTTGCTGGCCGATCGGGTGGCCGGCTGCGGCTGTCCCGCCCAGCCGTCCCTGTCCTTGGTGGCCTTCGGTGACCACACCGGCACATCGCGGTGATCATCGGGAGCCGGAGGGCTCATGATCACCGTTTCGGTGCGGTGAGCCGCGCTGAGCGCGGTTGGTGGCACCGAAACGGCGATCATGACCCGGCGAACCGAACCACGAGGGGCGACAGCGTCATGATCATCACCGTCCGAGCACTGTCGTGACCCTATGAAGTCGCTGAGAGACGGTCCCTGCCAGAAGAGCCCACCCTTTGGCGACATGACCCGCTCGACGCCCGATCACCTGACCGACCCGCGCCCGCCCGCCTAGGTGACCGCCAGTTACGGTGATTACGAGGGGATCGGATGACGCCCACGCGCCCGGTCCCGGAGCGAATGACGCCCACGCTTCGTGTAGCGAAGCGGATGACGCCCACGCGCCCAGACCCGGAACGAGTGACGCCCACGCGGCCCAGACCCGGAGCGAAACGCCCACGGGCCGAGGGTGCGGAGCGAAACACCCACGGGCCGAGGGTGCGGGCGAAACGCCCACGTGCCGAGGGTGCCGGCCGAAAGACGCCCACGCGGCCCGCCGGGAGCGGGAGGCCTGAGCCGCGGCCGGCGGCTGGGTCTGGCTTGGGCCAGGGAAGGCCGCTACGAAACGGCGCTACGAAACGCCGTTACGAAGCGCGGCCCTAGTGCTGGTCGATCAGGGTGCGGGTGGCGGTGCGGCGCAGCTTGCCGGACGGGGTCTTGGGCAGCGTGCCCGGCGGTAGGACGACGACCTTGAGCGGGCGCACGCCCACGGCGTCGACGACCCTGGCGGCGACCTGGCTGCGGATGCCACGCTCGGTCTCCGGATCCCCGGCGAGCCTGGACTCGACGGCGACCGCGAACGACTCCCGGCGCTCGCCGGCCTCGAGGCGCACGGCGACCACGTTGCCGGCCCTGACGCCGTCCACTGTGGAGGCGGCGCGCTCGATGTCGGTCGGGTAGATGTTGCGGCCGCCCATGATGATGACGTCCTTGACCCGGCCGCACACGACGACCTGCCCGTCCTCGACGACGTATCCCTCGTCGCCGGTGTTGAGCCAACCGTCGGCGTCGCGGGTCGGCACCGGTCCGTCGACGGTGAGGTAGCCGGGCGTCACGGAGTCGCCGCGCAGTTGCAGCACGCCGACCTCCCTGGTGCCCAGCGGACTTCCGTCGACGTCGACGACGCGCACCTCGATCCCCGGCAGCGGCGGGCCGAGCAGCGGGAACGACCGCGCGCCCGGACGGCTGGCCGGCTCGGCCCGCCGGTGCGCCTCGAGCAGGTCTGCGTCCACGTCGTCGATCAGCAGGCCGCTGCCCGGCGGGGCGAACGACACCGCCAGCGTCGCCTCGGCCATGCCGTAGGCGCACACGACGCTGTCGGCGGGCAGGCCGAAACGGCCGCCAACCGCCGCGAACGAGCGGGCCACCCGCGGGTCGATCGGCTCGGCGCCGTTGAGCGCGAGGCGCAGCGTGGACAGGTCGTACACCGAGTCGGTGGTCGACAGCCGGCGGGTGACCAGGGCATAGGCGAAGTTCGGCGCCGCTGTGACCGTGCCGCCGTGGCGGGTGATCAGATCCGGCCACAGCAGCGGCGCCCGCAGGAAGTCGACCGGGGTGGTCTTGACCAGCTCGATGCCGAGCGTCATCGGCAGCGTCAGGAACCCGACCATGCCCATGTCGTGAAACAGCGGCAACCACGAGATCATCACGTCGGTCTCGGCGCGCAGCCGCGCCGTCTCGGCCATTGCCGACATGTTGGCGTGCAGGTTGCCGTGGGTGATCCGGACCGCCTTCGGGACGGCGGTCGAGCCGGACGTGAGCTGCAGCAGCGCGGTCGAGTCCTCGCCGACCGGCACCGGCTCCGCCAGCGGGCCACCGCCGTCCAGCGACGACAGCGTCCGAAACGGGATGGCGTGCTGTTGGAGCAGACCGGACAGCGGCTCGAACTCCGCGCCCAGCAGCACCAGCCGGGACCCGATCATGCGCAGCACGGTCACGGTGTCCCGGGCCCACACGGCGAGGTCGGTGCGCGCGGTCGGCTGGTGCAGCATCGTGACGCTGCCCCCGGCCAGCCACACCGCCTGCACGGACGGTGCGACCAGCGCCGGCTCGCCGGCCAGCACGGCCACGGCGTCGCCGGGGCGCAGGCCGCCGTCGACGAGCCTGGCGGCGATAGCGCGAGCCCGGCGGTGCACCCGCGGCCACGGTTCGCGCTGCGGCGCGCCGGGCTCACCGGTGGTGATCCCCCTGGTCGAACCGGCCACATTGCCGGCCGTGGCCAGCATGGTCTGCACGAAGAGGCTCACGAGCCTTGGACACTACCTGCGATCAAGCGGACTCCGCCGCCTCAGCGGCGACCAGCCAGGCGTGCTCGACGTCGGTCTTCTGCTCCTGCAGGGCCCGCAGCTCGGCGTCGAGCCGGACCAGCTCGTCGACCCTGCCGGCGGCGTCGAGCAGTGCCTCCTGCAGCTGCTGCTCCCGGGCGGTCAGCTTGTCCAGCTGGCGCTCCAGCCTGGCGAGCTCCTTGCGCGCGGCGCGCTGCTGCCCGGAGGCGGACGGGCCGACGGCGGCCG
>DASSUA010000591.1:0-2600 GCA_035707525.1 Pseudonocardiaceae bacterium | reverse complement strand
GATCGCGAACCGCGGTGGCGCCTTGAGGTGCTGCACCAGCGCGTCGGCGAGGTCGGTCGGGTCGGTGGTGGCGAAGACCAGCACGCCGGGCAGGGCCACCGCGACCAGCCGCAGCGCCAGGCCCAGGGCGCTTTCCAGCACACCGGTGGTGACGACCAGCGGGCCGAGGGTGAGGACGACCGCTCCGGTGCGTTCGGCCGCGAACACCACCAGCGTCAGGACGACCCCGAGCGCCGAGAGCAGGACCGGCCAGGCGCGGCGCAGCAGGGCACCGTACGCCACCCCGAACAGGGGGACGGCGATCAGCTCCAGGACAAGCGCGATGGCCGGCGCCACCGGGTCCAGCGTGGCCAGGAGCGCGAGCGTGAACACGCCCGACGCGGCCAGCTTCGCCACCGGGTTGCGCCGGGCGAGTGGGGCGCCGGGATCGGCGATCGGCGAGGCGAACCTCACAACACCATGATCCGGTCGGCAAGGGCCGACGCAAAGTCCGTGTCGTGGGTGACGGTGACGATGCCGTGGCCGGCGTCGCGCAGTTGCGCGAGCAGCTCGACGAGCGCGATCCAGGTGCGCCGGTCCTGCCCGAAGGTGGGCTCGTCGAGCACGAGGATGCGCGGGCCGCCGGGCGCCGCGCCGGCGAGCGCGGTCGCGACGCTGAGCCGCCGCCGCTCTCCGCCGGAGAGGGTGTACGGGTTGGCCGCGGCGAGCCCGGCCAGGCCCAGCCGGTCCAGCAATCTATCTACAGTGGACGATGATACGCCACCGAGCGCCAGCTCGTCGCGGACCCGGGTGGTCACGAACTGGTGCTCCGGGTCCTGGAAGACCGAGCCGATCCGGCGGGCCAGTGCCGCGGCCGGCCAGCGGTGTGGCGCGACTGCCGCGTCCCGCCCGGCCAGCGCGGGAGTGGCCCGCACCGATCCGGTGGTCGGGGCGAGCAGCCCGCCCAGCAGCAGGGCGAGGGTGGACTTGCCGGCGCCGTTGGGCCCCACCACGGCGAGCACCTCGCGTTCGCGTACCGTGATGTCCACATCGGTCAGTGCCGGCCGGACCACGCCGGGGTGGCGGAAGCCGACCCGTTCGCCGCGCAGCAGGGCCGCCCCTGACGGGGAGCTCGCGCGCCGCGTCGGCAGTGCCCGTCCCGGCACCCACACCCCACGCGCGGCCAGCTCGTCGCCGTGCACCGCAAAGACCTTCTCCGGTACGCCGTCCGCCCGCACGCCGTTGCCGGGATCGAGGACGACCACCCGGTCGATCAGCGGCAGCGCCTCGGCGACCCGGTGCTCCACCAGCACCGTGGTCACGCACGAGATCCCGGCCAGCGCGGCGCGCACCAGGGCCGCCCCGTGCGGATCGAGGTTGGCGGTCGGCTCGTCGAGCAGCAACCGGCGTGGGCGCAGGGCCAACGCCCCGGCCAGCGCCAAGCGCTGCTGCTCGCCCCCTGACAGCGCCTCAACCCGGCGGTCCCGCCCGTACGGGAACCCGACCGTCGCCAGCGCCGCATCGACGCGGGGCCAGATCTGCGCCGTCGGCACGCCCCGGTTTTCCAGCCCGAACGCCACATCGTCGCCGGCTCGGGCCATGACCAGCTGGGTCTGTGGGTCCTGGAAGACGATCCCGGTCAGCTCCCGGGCATCGCGGGCGGGCCGGCCGGCCACCGTCGCCGTGCCCTCCTGCTCGCCGGAGTCCTCGGCGAGCAGGCCGGCGAGGGCGGCGAGCAGGGTGCTCTTGCCGGCCCCGGAGGGCCCGAGCAGGAGCACCCGCTCACCCGCCTCGATTCGCAGGTCGACGCCGCGCACCGCCCAGGCCCGGCGCCCGGCATGCCGCCAGCCGAAGCCGTGCAGCTCGACGACTGCCACGGCCTGGCTTAGACCAACGCCCGCTCGCGCCCGGACGGGAACTGGTTCAGCACGCCGGTCTCGGCCAGCGCCCGGGTCAGCGCGGCCGACCCGAAACCGGCGATAACGATCGAGCTGGCCACGGTGATCGCGATGAACGGCAGGCCGAACGAGATCCAGGAGAAGTCCGGCGACGGGTACCAGGCGATCTTGTCGTACACGCTGGCGGCGAGCCCGGCGAACGCGGCGGCGAGGGCCGCCACCGGCAGCCGCCAGGCCTTGTACGCGAACAGCGCGAAGGCGATCTCGGCGGCGAGCCCCTGGATCGGCCCCTGCAGCGCGATCGTCCAGCCCCAGCTGGTGCCGAGGGCGACCGAGACCAGCGCGGCGACGGTTTCGGTGTAGAACGCGGCGCCGGGCCTGCGGATGACGAGGGCGCCGAGGACGGCGGGCACCAGCCAGACGCCGTATATCACCGCCCGGCCGGGTAACGGGATCGCGTCGGCGGGCCCGTTCCACAGCAGGCCCCAAGCCCAGAAGATGACGCCGAACGCGACGCCGAGCACGGACGCGACGACGATGTCGACCGTACGCCACCGGTTGGCGGTGGGATACTTCATGACGTGCCTCCCAGTCCTTGAGCGAACCAGGAGAAGACGCACGCCGGCCGGGGCTGCCCGGCGCGGCGCTGCGGCTGGAGATGGCGACCGAGCTCCCTGCGCTGGCATTACCCAGATCAGGTTCGAGGGTCTGCTGACGCCGCTG
>DASSUA010000590.1:0-7562 GCA_035707525.1 Pseudonocardiaceae bacterium | reverse complement strand
ACCCAGCCCCGTGCCGTTGGCAAGAGGTTCGCGCGGCGACCATCTGGAGCGCTACCGGCGACACCAAGACTCGGGAGTCGCGCCGATCGTTGGCCCTCCCATAACGGGGCCGGCCGCCTTTGGAGCGCGCACAGGAGCTACCAGCAGTCCCTACGAACTACCGCCGGCCATCCGGGTACCTCGGGGCGTCCTGCCGGTAACGCCCGCTGATACACCGCTCGTGCCTCGTCGGTGCGGTCGAGCCGGCGCAGCAGATCCGCACGGCTGGAGTGGAAGTATTGAGTAGTCGGCCAGCTCCTCGGCCAGTCCGTCCAGCGCGGTAAGGCCAGCCGCAGGCCCGTCGCCGAGGCCAATGGCAGCCGCCCGGTTGAGCGCGACCACTGGGCTCGGGCTGACCTGGTACAGCAGGTCGTAAAGGCGGACGATGCGTGGCCACCCGTTGGACAGCACGTCGATAGCACCACGGCGCGCTGTCGGGGTTGGACGGACCCGCCATGACACCAACGCACACCGCTTCGCGTCATCTGATGTGTCACAGGCAGACCAATTTGGCCTGGTCAAGGCAGAGCCGCCTGTCGGAATCGAACCGACGACCTGTTCATTACGAGTGAACCGCTCTGGCCGACTGAGCTAAGGCGGCGTGGCTTGCCGGCGCCTAGTGTAGCGGGCCCCACGCCACGGCTCGCACGGCGTTACCGTGCCCCGCCCGGCAGCCGCGTGAGCCGGACGGGTGAGGCCGCCTGACCCAACGATCACCGCCACCGAACGTGCAACTCGCGTACCCAAGCGGACGACACGCGTACCGAAACGTGCAACATGCGTACCGAAACGGACGACACGCCGAAGGCGTGTGGGGTTAGCCGTGGCGGAGGATGGTTACCAGGGCGTCCAGGGCTATGCGGGGCTTGACGTTGAGCTCGATGGCTTCGCGGCAGGCCAGGACGGCTTCCAGGCGGCGTAGGGCGGCCTCTGGGGGGTACGCCCGGGCGGCGGCTTGGATGTCGGCGGCGCGGTCGGGGTGGGTGGCGGGGACGTCTGCGCCGAGGGTGGCGGCCAGGACGTCCCGGTAGAAGCCGGCGAGGTCGACCAGGGCGCGGTCCAGCGAGTCGCGCTGGGTGCGGGTGGCGCGGGACTTCTGGCGGCGCTCCAGCTCGCGGACGGCGCCGACCACGCCGCGGGTTGCCGCGGCGGCGCCGCGGCCGGTTCCGCCCTTGCCGAGGGCGGTCTCCAGTTCGGCCTTCTCGGACTCGTCGCGGCCCCTGGTGAGCTCGACGGCCTCGTTCTCGGCGGCGGCGGCGAGTGCGGCGGCGGCGGCGAAGGGGTCGGCGGAGCCGCGCATGGCTGGTGGCACGGACAGCACGGCGTCGCGGCGGCTGCGGGCGTCGGGATCGGTCGCGAGCCGGCGGGCGCGGCCGACGTGGCCGCCGGACACCGAGGCGGCCCACGCGGCGGTGTCACCGTCGATGCCGTCGCGTTCGCGCAGGACGTCGGCGATGTCGGGGGCGGACGGGGTGCGTAGGGCGACGACGCGGCACCGGGAGCGGATGGTGATGGAGACGTCGTCGGGGTGATCGGAGGGTGCGCACAGCAGGAACACAGTGCGCGCCGGTGGCTCCTCTACGGCCTTGAGCAGGGCGTTGGAGGCGCCTTCGGTGAGCCGGTCGGCGTCCTCGATGACGACGACCTGCCAGCGCCCGCTAGCCGGCCGGCGCGACGCTGCCTGCACGAGCGAGCGCATCTCGGCGACCGAGATCGACAGCCCCTCGGGGACGACGTTGCGCACGTCGGGGTGGGTGCCAGCCAGGACGGTGCGGCAGGACCGGCAGGCACCGCAGCCGGGTGGGTCCGCGGCGCACTGCAGAGCGGCGGCGAACGAGCGGGCGGCGACCGAGCGTCCGCTGCCTGGCGGGCCGGTGAACAGCCAGGCGTGGGTCATGCCGTCGGTGCCGTTGGCGGCGGCCCGCGCCGCGGTGGACAGCACGTCGATCGCGGCCGGCTGGCCGACCAGGCCGGCCCAGACTCCGGTGCCGATCACGTCTGCTCCGCCCGGGAGCCGGGGTCGTCGGGGGGCAGGTCGCCCTGGCGGGCGGTCGCCGCGACCGGGACCGCCGGCCACAGGAGCCGGGGCGGCGGGGGCAGCAATGGGGCCAGCGCCTGGCGCACCCGGGCGGCGACGGTGTCCGGCGTGTCGTCGGCGTCGACCACGACGTACCGGTCCGGGTTGGCGGCGGCCAGCTCGGTGAGGATCTTCTGCACCTTCCAGTGGTGCTCGACGTCGGTGAGCCCGCGGGGCGCGGTGACCGAGCCGAAGCCGTCTGGGTTGCGGTCGAGCAGCACCGTCAGGTCGGGTCGCAGCCGGCCGGTCGCCCAGTCCACGAGGCCCTCCAGCTCGGAGGGGGTCACGCCGGCCTCGGCGCCAAGGTGCGCGATCGGGCTGTCGACGTAGCGTTCCATGACCACGACGGTGCCCGCGGCCAGCGCGGGCCGGATCTGGCGCTCCACGACCTCGGCGCGCAGCGCGGCCGCCACGAGCGCCCTGGCCCGCTCGCCGGTGAGGCCGGCGCTGTCCAGCACGGCCCGCAGGCGCTGCTCGTCGAGCGGGGAAACCTCCGTGAGCAGCACCTCCCGGCCGCCTTCGCGCAGCCAGTCGGCGAGCCGGCCGGCCTGGTCGGCAGTGTCGGCGCGGTTGTTGCCCTCGACGGCGATCAGCAGGCCGCCGGTGGCGCGCCGGCGCCGGCTCAGGGCCACCCGCAGGTCGGTCAGGATCGACTCGGCGCGCCGGTCATCCATCTGCCGATAGGCCAGCACACCGACGACCGCCGCGACGAGACCCGCGCCGAACAGCACCGTCCGGGTGCCGTCGATCGTGAACGCCTGGCCGAACACGATGACCAGGCGCGGCTGCACGAGGCCGACGAGCACCGGCACGAGCGCCATCGAGGCGAGCAGGTCGACCCGCACGATCGACTGCACGAACGAGATCGTCCGGCCCCGGATCGCGTCGTCGACCTGGGTGCCGATGATCGTCAGACCGGTCAGGAAGGCCACCCCGGCGAGCGCCCCGACGAGCGCCGTCGTCGCTATCGCGACGAACAGGTGCACGGCCAGCGCGATCGGCACCATGGTGAGCCCGGCCGCGACGATGGCGACGCCGAACAGCCGGTTGTGCGGCATGCGCCTGGCGAGCTGCGGCGCGACCGCCATGCCGGCGGCGAGCCCGACGAAGACCGACACGAACAGCATGCCGTAGGCACCGTCGCCGCCACCGAGGCTCGTCGCGTACAGCTTGGCGCACGCGATCACCGCGCCGCCGGCGGCGAATGCGCCGAGAATGCCGATCACCAGGCCGCGTACCAGCGGGGTGCCGCCGACGAACGCGAACCCGTCCCGCAGCATCGCGAGCAGCCCCGGCTGGACGTTGCGCCCGGCCGACTTGCCTGGGCGGCCGGAGATCTCCCGTATCCGGAACCCGACGACGATCGCGCAGGCCAGGTAGGCCAACCCGTTGATGACCAGGGCAACGTGCGCGGTGCTCACCGCGTCCGGCACCAGCTTCTTACCGAGCACCTCGTCGATCTGGGACAGGAACGAGAACAGTCCGGCCGCCACGATCACCGCGACGCCGTAGGTCATGACCAGGCCGAGCTGGTTGGCGGTCTCCACCTGGTCGGGCCGCCGCAGCAGGTTGGGGATCGAGGCGTCCTTGGCCGGGATCCAGAACAGCGCGCAGATCTCGATCATGAACGTGGCCAGGAACAGCCACCACAGGGTGCCGACGAACGGGATCGACAGGAACAGGCCGAACCGCAGCACGTCGCACACGACCATGACGCGGCGCCGGTCGAGCTTGTCGGCGATTGCGCCGGCGAGCGGACCGAGCAGCATCGCCGGCAGCAGCTTGGTCGCGACCACGCCACCGAGCGCGAAGCTCTGCGCCTGGTAGCCCTCGGTCAGCTGGGTGGCCAGCGCGGACAGCGCCAGCAGCGAGAGCCAGTCTCCGATCGCGCACAGGGCGGTGACCGCCCACAACCGCCGGAACGGCCGGATCGCGAGCACGCTTCGTATCCGGTGCGCCGTTGATGCACTGGCGCCGGATCCGGATAACGCGTGCCCGGGCGGTATCGGTGTCACCCCCTGTAAGCCTTCATGGCTGGGGACGCTCCCCGTTTCAGCCTAGCCGGGACCCCCGACTGGGACTGGACGATCTCTGGTAGTGGGTCGGCGGTTAGCTGCCGAAGATAGCGTCGACGATGCCGCTGACGATGTTGACCACGACGATCACGAAGAAGATCAGCACGACGATACAGCCGATCCAGCCGCTGCCGCGCTGTTGCACGGTGGGTGACGGAGCCGGCAACGGCGCCAAGGGCTGCGCCAGCGAAGACGAGGCCGGCCGTGACGAAGCCGGCGCCGGCTCCGGGAAGGACTGCACCGGAATGCCCGAGGGTGGGGTCCGCACCGCGTCGGCCGGCGGCTTTGGGCGTGGCGGTGGCGGCGGCGGTAGTGGTAGTGGTGGCGGTGGCGGCTTGGGGCGGGGTGGCGGCGGCCGCTGGAACCTGCGCTCGGTTGGCTGGCCGGCGAAGGCGGACCACGCGGCGTCACGAAGGCCGGTCGCGTCCGAGGCGGACGACGGCTGAACAGGCGGCCGGACGGACGGCTGAACAGACGGCTTCACAGGCGGCTGTGCAGACAGCACCGCGGAGTCCCACGCGCCGCCGCCGACGAGCGGGTCGGGCAGCGGCGGCAGCGGGTCGGGCGGCTGGGTGCCGTCCGGCCCGAACAGCGCGTCGGTGCTCACCGGCGCAGAGTACTTGGACGTCCTCGCACTTCACCGGCGAACGGCTCCGATGAGATGGCGTCGTTACGAGGACTTTCCGGCCGGCGCCTTGCGGCGAGCCGGGCGCTTGCTCCCGCCGCCCTTGGCGCGCTTCTCGGCAAGGAGTTCGGCGGCGCGCTCGTCGGTGAGCGCGTCGACGCTGTCCCCCTTGCGCAGCGAGGCGTTCACCTCGCCGTCGGTCACGTACGGTCCGAACCGGCCGTCCTTGACCACCATCGGCTTGCCGGAAACCGGATCGGTGCCCAGCTCGCGCAGCGGCGGGGCGGCCGCCGCGGCCCGCCGGCCCCGGGTCTTGGGCGTCGCGTACAGCTTGAGCGCCTCGTCGAGCGTCACCGTGAACAGCTGCTCCTCCGACTCCAGCGACCGCGAGTCCGAGCCCTTGCGCAGGTAGGGCCCGTACTTGCCGTTCTGGGCGGTGATCTCGTCGCCGCTTTCGGGATCGACGCCGACCACCCGCGGCAGCGAGAGCAGCTGCCTGGCCTCGTCGAGCGTGATCGTGTCGAGCGACTGCGACTTGAGCAGCGAGCCGGTCCGCGGCTTGCCCTTGGTCCCGTCCGGCAGCAGCTCGGTGACGTACGGCCCGAAGCGGCCGTCCTTGGCGACGATCTCGTGCCCGGTGTCCGGGTCGGCGCCGAGCGAGCGCCCCTCCGTGGGCTGGGCGAACAGCTGCTCGGCGACCAGCGGGGTCAGCTCGTCGGGCGGCAGGTCGTCGGGCAGGTTGGCGCGCTGCGGCTCGCCGCCGTTCGCCCGCTCCAGGTACGGCCCGTACCGGCCGACGCGCACGACCACGGTCCGGCCCTGCTCGTCGGAGAACAGCGGGATCGAGTTGACCTCGCGCGGGTCGATCTCCTCCAGACCGGTGCCGACGAGCTTCTTGAGCCCGCCGGCGCGGGCGACCGACCCGACCGGGCCCATTTCGCCGCCGAAGTAGAACTTCGACAGCCATGAGGTGCGCTCGGCCCGGCCGGCCGCGATGCCGTCGAGCTCGTCCTCCATCGCGGCCGTGAAGTCGTAGTCGACGAGCCGCTCGAAGTGCTGCTCCATCAGCCCGACGACGGCGAACGCGACCCAGGACGGGATGAGCGCGGCGTTTCGCTTCCAGACGTAGCCGCGGTCCTGGATCGTGTTGATGATCGAGGCATACGTCGACGGCCGGCCGATGCCGCGCTCCTCGAGCGCCTTGACCAGCGACGGCTCGGTGAACCGCGGCGGCGGGCTGGTGGTGTGCCCGTCCGGGCGCAGCTCGGTCGCGGTCAGCGCCTGGTCGCGGACCAGGTGGGGCAGCCTGGATTCGGCGTCGTCGGCCTCGCCGCCGGACTCCTCGTCGACGGTCTCGACGTAGGCGCGCAGGAAGCCGGCGAACGTGATGGTGCGGCCGGACGCCGCGAACGTGCACTGCTCGCCCGTTGCCGCGGTGCCGGCGATCCGCACGCTCATCGTGGTACCGCGGGCGTCGGCCATCTGGGAGGCGATCGTGCGCTGCCAGATCAGCTCGTAGAGCCGGAACTCGTCGGTCTCCAGCTCGCCGGCGACCTCGCCGGGGGTACGGAACACCTCGCCGGCCGGCCGGATCGCCTCGTGCGCCTCCTGGGCGTTCTTGACCTTGCGGGTGTACTGGCGGGGCTGCGGCGACACGTACTGCTCGCCATAGAGCTGGGCGGCCTGGCTGCGGGCGGCCGTGATCGCGGTGTCCGAGAGCGTGGTCGAGTCGGTCCGCATGTAGGTGATGTAGCCGTTCTCGTACAGCCGCTGGGCGACCCGCATCGTCCGCTGGGTGCCGAACCGCAGCTTGCGCCCGGCCTCCTGCTGCAGGGTCGAGGTCATGAACGGGGCGTACGGCCGGCGGGTGTACGGCTTCTCCTCGACGGAGACGACCCGCAGCCGGGCGTCGGCCAGGCCCTCGGCCAGGCGCGCCGCCGACGCCTCGTCGAGGACCAGCACGTCGGCGCCGGCGCCCAGCCGGCCGTCCGAGCCGAAGTCGCGACCGGTGGCCAGCCGGGTGCTGTCGACGGCGACCAGCGACGCCCCGAACGTGCGCGGGGCGGCGTCCTCGCCGGCGTCGAGTGTCGCCTTGACGTTCCAGTAGGACGCCGGCACGAAGCGCATCCTGGCCCGCTCACGCTCGACGATGATGCGGGTCGCCACCGACTGCACGCGGCCGGCCGACAGCGCCGGCATGACCTTCTTCCACAGCACGGGGCTGACCTCGTAGCCGTACAGCCGGTCGAGGATGCGCCTGGTCTCCTGGGCGTCGACCAGGTCCTGGTCGAGAGTGCGCGGGTTGGCGGCGGCCTCCTGGATGGCCCGCTGGGTGATCTCGTGGAAGACCATCCGGCGCACCGGCACCTTGGGCTTGAGCGTCTGCAGCAGGTGCCAGGCGATCGCCTCGCCCTCACGGTCACCGTCCGTGGCCAGGTACAGCTCGGCCGCGTCCTTGAGCGCCGTGCGCAGCTCGCTGACCGTGCCCTTCTTGTCCGGCGTGACGATGTAGAGCGGCTCGAACCCGTTGTCGACGTCTACGCCGAGGCGCGCCCACGGCTGGCCCTTGAACTTGTCTGGCACCTCCTTGGCGTCGCGCGGCAGGTCCCGAATGTGGCCACGGGACGACTCGACCACGAAATCCGGGCCGAGGTACGTCGAGATCTTGCGCGCCTTGGCCGGCGATTCGACGATCACCAGCCGGCGGTTGCCTTCCGGTCCCTTTGAACGGCGGCCACTGCCGCCC
>DASSUA010000589.1:0-2884 GCA_035707525.1 Pseudonocardiaceae bacterium | reverse complement strand
GATCTTCGTCAACCCGTTGCAGTTCGGGCCGAACGAGGACCTGGACCGCTACCCGCGGACCCTGGAGGCCGACCTCGACGCGTGCCGCGCGGAGGGCGTGGAGCTGGCCTTCACACCGTCGGTGCCCGACATGTACTCACCGGGCGCCGACCTGACCGTCCACGCCGGGCGGCTGGGGACGGTGCTGGAGGGCGCCGTGCGGCCGGGCCACTTCGACGGGGTGCTGACCGTCGTGCTCAAGCTGTTCAACGTCGTCGCGCCGGACCTGGCGTTCTTCGGCGAGAAGGACTACCAGCAGCTGGTGCTGATCCGCCGCATGGTGCGCGAGCTCGACCTGGACGTCCAGGTGGTCGGGGTGCCGATCATCCGGGACACCGACGGTCTGGCGCTGTCGTCGCGCAACCGCTACCTGACGCCGCCGCAGCGGGCCGCGGCGCTGGCGTTGCCGGCGGCGCTCACCGCCGGCGTGCACGCCGGCCGGCGCGGGCCGGGCGCGGTGCTCGACGCCGCCCGCGAGGTGCTGCTGGCCGAGCCGGCGGTCTCGGTCGACTACCTGGAGCTGTTCGACCGTGACCTGACCGGACCGGCCGAGTCGGGCGAGGCCCGGCTGCTGGTTGCCGCTCGGGTGGGAAACACGCGACTGATCGACAATGTGCCCGTACTGCTGGGTGAGGCACGGTGACCGGGGAAGGGGCCGGCATGTACCGCACGATGCTCAAGTCGAAGATCCATCGAGTCACGGTCACGCACGCCGATCTGCACTACGTCGGTTCGCTCACCGTCGATGAGGACCTCATGGACGCCGCCGACCTGCTGCCCGGCGAGCAGGTGGCGATCGTGGACGTCACCAACGGCGCCCGGCTGGAGACCTACGTCATCCCGGGCGAGCGGGGAACCGGCGTGCTCGGGATCAACGGCGCGGCGGCGCACCTGGTCTCGCCGGGTGACCTTGCGATCGTCATCTCGTACGCGGTGATGGCCGACTCCAAGGCCAGGGCGCACCGCCCCAAGGTCGTGTTCGTCGACGCCGCGAACCGGCCCGTGCAGTTCGGCGACGATCCGGCCGACGCGCCGGCCGGATCCGGGCTGAGCAGCGGCTCGGCCCCGCTGCCGGTCGCCGAGCCGGCGGAGACCGTCGACGCCGCCAAGCTCGACGAGCTGATCGCCGCCGACACCCTGCCCTAGAAAGCGAAGCCAACACCGTGCTGCTCGCCATCGACGTCGGCAACACCAACACCGTTCTCGGTCTCTACGAGGGTGTCGGCGACTCCGCCACCCTGGTCCGGGACTGGCGGATGCGCACCGACGCCAGGATGACCGCCGACGAGATGGCCCTGGTGATCCGTGGCCTGCTCGGCAAGTACTCCGGCGACGTCAGCGGGGTGTCGGCGCTGTCGACGGTGCCGGCCGTGCTGCGCGAGCTGCGGGTCATGCTCGGCCGCTACTGGCCCGACCTGCCCAGGGTCGTCGTCGAGCAGGGCGTGCGCACCGGCGTTCCGCTGCTGGTCGACAACCCCAAGGAGGTCGGGGCGGACCGGGTGGTGAACACGCTCGCCGCGTACCACCTGTTCCACACGGCCTGCATCGTCGTCGACTTCGGCACCACGACCAACATCGACGTGGTCTCGGGCCGCGGCGAGTTCCTCGGCGGCGCGTTCGCGCCTGGCATCGAGATCTCGATCGACGCGCTCGCCGCCCGCGCCGCCGCCCTGCGCAAGGTGGAGCTGGTGCGGCCGCGATCGGCGATTGGGAAGAACACCGTGGAGTGCCTGCAGGCCGGAATTCTCTACGGCTTCGCCGGCCAGGTCGACGGCCTGGTGGGACGGATCATCGAGGAACTGGTCGGCGACTCCGGCGAGCCGGTCAACGTGATCGCGACCGGCGGCCTCGCCCCGCTCGTGGTGTCCGAGGCCCACACCATCCAGCACCACGCGCCGGACCTGACCCTGCTCGGGCTGCGGCTGGTGTTCGAGCGCAACCAGCGGCGGGTCAGCGGCGGATCGCCCGCGCCACCGTCGTGATCATCGGCAGGTCGAACTCGCCGTTGGAGGTCTCCGGGCGCGACCGCAGGTAGGAGCGCAGCCGCCGCAGCTTCTCGTCCTGCTCGTGCGGCTCGAGCACGAGCGTCGCCGAGAACGTCCCGACGGTCGCCACCAGCGAGTCGATCGTGCGGCGGTGCCGGTTGTCGAACGTCGCCCATTCGATCGGCCCGAACGCCTCGTGCTCGTCGATCGGCGGCTGCCGCCGCTGCGCCTGCTCGTCGGCGGGGAAGCCGCTCAGCCGCGAGTACTCGACGACCCACTCCACCCGGTGGTCGTCGCTGTTCCACAGTGCGGCGAACACCCCGCCCGGCTTGAGCACCCTGGCGATCTCCGGCAGCGCCCGCCGCTGGTCGAGCCAGTGCATGGCCTGCCCGATGACCACGACGTCCACGCGCTCGTCGGGCAGCGGGATGGACTCGCCCACGCCGGCCAGCACCGCGACCCCGAACACGCGTCGCTGCATCTCCGCCCGCATCTGCGGGTCCGGCTCGACGGCGATGACGTTGACGTCGGCGCGGTGCAGCGCCTGGGTCAGCAGCCCGGTTCCGGCGGCCAGGTCGAGCACCCGCACGTCCCGCCGGTCGCGCACCGGGCGCAGCACCCACTCGATGGCGGCGTCCGGGTAGCCGGGCCGGTGCACGGCGTACTGCGCCGCGACGCCGCCGAACGAGGATGCCCGCCTGGCCATCTGCCGCGGGTCGTTGAGCCCTGAGTTCGGGTTCTCGGCGCCGGTCACGGCATCGGACGGTACCCGCTGACGTGCGGCCGGTGGGATCACCCGCCGCCGGTCGGGTGGCGGCGGCGCGGTTATGTTTTCCGGCGTGACCACCAGCGAGCCGGCC
>DASSUA010000588.1:0-6577 GCA_035707525.1 Pseudonocardiaceae bacterium | reverse complement strand
CCGGCCAGGCTCACCCCGATCACAAGGCAGGCGGCGGTCACGGTGGCCGCCAGCCCCAGGCTGCGCAGGACCAGCGCGGCGGTGCGGTCCCGCAGCAGCACCTCGGCGACCTCGCCCAGGCCCCGCTCGGTGGCCCGGACGGCGAGGTAGATCATCGGCAGCAGCGCGACCGCCGCGGCCAGCAACGCCGGGAGCGCGAGCACGAGCGGCGGCCGGCCGGCACGCCGGTCCGCGGCCGGCCCGGCCCCTGCGGCCGGGCCGGGCAGCGCGGCCACCCCGGACGGCGTCCCCGCGGGCCGGCCCGCCACGGGCAGGACCACCGCCCGCACTGTCGCGGGGTCGGTTCGCTGCTGCGCCAGCCCGCTCATCTCAGGTCAGGCCGGCGTCCTGGATCAGCTCGAGGGTCCGCTCGAGCGTGTCCAGGTCGGACAGGTCGATGTCCGGGGTCTGCAGGCTCGACAGCGGCGGCAGGTCCTCGACCGGGTCGACGCCCGCGATCAGCGGGTACTCCTTGGTGTGCTCGGCGAAGTAGCGCTGAGCGGCCGGCTGCAGCAGGTACTCGGCGAAGCGCCTGGCCTGCTCGGCGTGGTCGCTGCCGCGTAGCACCCCGACGCCGGCGACGTTCACCAGGGCGCCCGGGTCACCGCCGGGCAGGAACTTCAGCCGCGCCGCCATCTTGTCCCGGCCCTCCTCGGCCACCTGCTCGTACCAGTAGTAGTGGTTGATCAGGCCGAGCTGCAGCGAACCTTCCTTGGTGGCGTTGAGGATCAGGATGTTGTTGTCGAACAGCTGCACGTCGTTGGCCTTCATGTCGGCCAGCCACTTGCGCGCGACGTCGTCGCCCTCGAGCACGCGCATGGCTGTGACGAACGACTCGAACGAGGCGTTGCTCGGCGCTATCCCGACCTTGCCGCGCCAGCGCGGGTCGGTCAGCTCGAAGACGCTGTCCGGGACCTGCTCGGCCGGCACCTGGCGCGGGTCGTAGACGATCACCCTGGCCCGCCCGGAGGTGCCGACCCAGGTTCCGTCGTCGGCGCGGTAGCTTGCCGGGACGGTGGCCAGCAGCTGCTCCGGCAGCTTGTCGAGGCGGCCGGCATTGGTCAGCGCGCCGAGCGCGCCGCCGTCCTGGGAGAAGAACACGTCGGCCGGCGTTCGCTCGCCCTCCTCGATCAGCTGGGCGGCCAGTTGCGCGGTGTTGCCGTAGCGCACCGACACCTCGATTCCGGTGTCCTTGGCGAACTGTTCCAGCAGCGGCTTGACCAGAGCCTCCTGCCGTCCCGAGTAGATGACCAGCGCGTCGGTGTTCAGGCCGCTGGCCGACCCGCCGCACGCCGTGAGGCTAACCGCGGCGAGGGCGGCCACCGCCGTGGCTGTCACAGCCGTGAAAGTGGCCCTGCGGGCGGGGACGACCGGCCCGGCAGGCGGTAGCCAGCGGATACGCACTCCTGAAGCACCTCCGGTATCGAGCCAATATCGACACCGAATATAGTTAGGTACGGCTAACCTGTGTCGCCGACCCTTCCGTCGTCTTGCGTCAGGCCACGACAGAGACCAATCTGCGCCTCGTCGCTGTGGCGTGCCACATGTCAGGATGGAGGCAGCGATCCGTCAGCGCCGACGGCGTTCCGGCTCGTCCTTCAACCGGAGGCACGCCGGGCCGGCGGCGTCGCCGCTACGGCGTCACAAGCGACCGGAGTGGCCCAACCCGAGGAGAGGCGCATGTCGTCCCCCGACTCACCGCCGCCGCAGTCCGAGGCATCGCACGAAGGTGCACCGACCGCGACGGCGGCGAAACCAACGGCCGAGCAGGTCATCGCTGGCCTTCGCGCGACCAGCGAGGGCGGTGAGGACCTGGTCCAGCTGCTCACCCCGGAGGGCGAGCGGGTCCAGCACCCGGACTTCGACATCGACGTCAGCGCCGAGGACCTGCGCGGGCTGTACCGCGACATGGTCCTGATCCGCCGGGCCGACCGCGAGGCCAACGCCCTGCAGCGGCAGGGTCAGCTCGGCATCTGGGTCCCGCTGCTCGGCCAGGAGGCCGCCCAGATCGGCGCCGGCCGCGCGATGCGGCCGCAGGACATGGCGTTCCCCTCCTACCGCGAGCACGGCGTCGCCTGGTGCTGCGGGGTGGACCCGACCGAGCTGCTCGGCATCTTCCGCGGCACCGACCACGGCTCGTGGGACCCCAGGGAGACCAACTTCCACCTCTACACGATCGTCATCGGCAACCAGTGCCTCAACGCGGCCGGCTACGCGATGGGCCAGCGCTTCGACGGCAAGGTCGGCGACTCCGACGGCGAGGCGACGATCGTCTTCTTCGGCGACGGCGCCACCAGCCAGGGCGACGTCCACGAGGGCATGGTGTGGGCGGCGGTGTACGACGCCCCGCTGGTCTTCTACTGCCAGAACAACCAGTGGGCGATCTCCGAGCCGCTCGAGCGGCAGACCCGCGTGCCGCTGTACCAGCGGGCCCGCGGCTACGGCTTCCCCGGCATCCGGGTCGACGGCAACGACGTGCTGGCCTGCCTGGCGGTCACCCGGTGGGCGCTCGACGAGTGCCGCACCGGAAACGGTCCGGTCCTGATCGAGGCGTTCACCTACCGGATGGACGCCCACACCACCTCCGACGACCCGACCAGGTACCGGCTGGCCGACGAGCTGGAGGCGTGGAAGCTCAAGGACCCGATCGAGCGGGTGCGCGTGCACCTGGTCCGCGAGGGCATGGCCGACCAGGGCTTCTTCGACGCGATCCAGGCCGAGGCCAACGAGCTGGCGGTCCGGTTCCGCGACTACTGCGTCAACATGCCGAACCCGGGCCTGGAGCGGATCTTCGAGAAGGTCTACGCCGAGGAGAGCCCGCAGGTCGCCGCGCAGCGCGACCAGTTCTTCGCGTACCACGCGAGCTTCGCCGATGGAGGTGACCACTGATGGCCGCACCCACGATCAACCGCCGCAACGCCGGCTCGGCTGACGAGCAGCCGGCCACCCAGACGATCACCCTGGCCAAGGGGCTCAACGCCGGCCTGCGCGCCGCGATGGAGCGCGACCCCAAGGTCATCGTGATGGGCGAGGACGTCGGCAAGCTCGGGGGTGTGTTCCGGATCACCGACGGGCTGCAGAAGGACTTCGGCGAGCAACGCGTGCTGGACACGCCGCTGGCCGAGTCCGGGATCATCGGCACCGCGATCGGCCTGGCCCTGCGTGGCTTCCGGCCGGTGTGCGAGATCCAGTTCGACGGCTTCGTGTTCCCCGGCTTCGACCAGATCGTCTCGCAGCTGGCGAAGATGCACTACCGCTCGCAGGGCAAGCTCAAGGTGCCGGTCGTGGTGCGGGTTCCCTACGGCGGCGGCATCGGCGCCGTCGAGCACCACTCCGAGTCGCCGGAGTCGTACTTCGCGCACACCGCCGGGCTCAAGGTCGTCTCGTGTGCCAACGCCGTGGACGCGTACTGGATGATCCAGCAGGCTATCGCGAGCGACGACCCGATCATGTTCTTCGAGCCCAAGCGCCGGTACTGGGAGAAGGCCGAGCTCGACCCGACGGCCGAGCCCGAGCCGCTGTTCACCTCCAGGGTGGTCCGGCCCGGCTCGACGGCGACGCTGGTCACCTACGGGCCGATGGTGAAGACCACGCTCGAGGCGGCGATCGCGGCCGAGGACGACGGGCATTCGCTCGAGGTGATCGACCTGCGGTCGCTGTCGCCGATGGACCTGGGGCCGGTGTTCGAGTCGGTGCGCCGGACCGGGCACCTCGTCCTGGTGTCCGAGGCGGCCCCGGAGTCGTCGCTGACCGCCGAGGTGGCCGCCCGCGTCCAGCAGGAGTGCTTCTACTCGCTCGAGGCACCGGTGCTGCGCGTGACCGGGTTCGACACCCCGTACCCACCGAGCAAGTGCGAGGAGGAGTTCCTGCCCGACCTGGACCGGATCCTCGACGCCGTCGACCGCTCGCTCGCGTACTGAGCTGCTGGAGGGCTAGCAGACATGTCAAAGCTCAAGCAGTTTCCGCTGCCCGACGTCGGGGAGGGGCTCACCGAGGCGGAGATCCTCACCTGGCACGTGGCGCCCGGGGACGAGGTCGAGGTCAACCAGATCATCGTGGAGATCGAGACCGCCAAGGCCGCCGTCGAGCTGCCCTCCCCGTGGGCCGGCGTGGTCTCCCAGTTGCACGTAAAGCCCGGCGAGACCGTCAACGTCGGCACCCCGATCCTGACCATCGACCTCGACCCGTCCGGCGCCGCCCCGGCGCCGCCCCAGCCCGCCAAAGCCGAGGCGGACGACGCGGACGAGACCAAGGGCAAGATCGGCGAGGAGATGCCAGGCGGCCGCATAGCCACCCTCGTCGGCTACGGCCCCCGCTCGGGCGCCGCCACCCGCCGCCCCCGCAAACCCACCCCCACCCCCGGCGTGTCGCCCGATTCCCAACGCGTGTCGTCCGTTCCAGTACGCGAGTTGCACGTTCCGGTACGCGAGCCGTCCGCTCCGGAACGCGAGTCGCGCGTTACGGCGCCGCAGCCCCGCCAACCGGAGCCGTCCCGCCAGCCGGAGCCGTCCCGCCAGCCGGAGCCGCCCCGCCAGCCGGAGCCGTCCCGCCAACCGGAAGAGCGCCCCGCGGCCACCAGCCCCGACGGCAACGGCGTCGTCACCCCGGCGCCCGGGTACGTGCCGCTGGCCAAGCCACCGGTGCGCAAGCTCGCCAAGGAGCTGGGCGTCGACCTGCATGCGCTCACCGGCTCCGGCCCGTCCGGCGTCATCACCAGGGAGGACGTTCACCGCGCCGCCACGGAACCCGCGGTCGAACCCACCGCCGAGCCGGGGCTCGTGGCCGCGGCACCGAGCCGGCCGGCCTACGATCCCGCCACCCGCGAGCAGCGGCTGCCGATCCGCGGCGTGCGCAAGGCGATGGCCGCCGCCATGGTCTCCAGTGCCTTCACCGCCCCGCATGTCACGGAGTTCCTCACCATCGATGTGACGCCGATGATGGAGCTGCGGGCGAGGCTCAAGGACTCGCAGGCGTTCCGAGGCGTCAAACTCACCCCGTTGGCGTTCGCGGCGAAGGCCGTGTGCCTCGCCGCGCGGCGGACGCCCGAGGTCAACTCGACCTGGGACGAGGACGCCGGCGAGATCATCCTCAAGCAGTACGTGCACCTGGGCATCGCCGCCGCCACCCCGCGCGGGCTGATCGTCCCGAAGGTCAGGGACGCCGACCAGCTGTCGCTGCGTGAGCTGGCCGTGGCCCTCGAGGCGCTCGCCGAGACCGCCAGGGAGGGCAAGACCGCGCCGGGCGACATGGCGGGCGGCACGTTCACCATCACCAACGTCGGCGTCTTCGGCGTCGACACCGGCACCCCGATCATCAACCCGGGGGAGTCGGCGATCCTGGCCCTCGGGGCGATCCGGGACATGCCGTGGGTCGTCGACGGGCAGATCGTGCCGCGAAAGGTGTGCCAGCTGTCGCTCTCCTTCGACCACCGGTTGATCGACGGTCAGCTGGGTTCGCAGTTCCTGGCCGATGTGGGCGCGCTGCTCGCCGACCCGGCGGTGGCGATCACGTACTGAGGGTCACTCGCAGCCGATCCCGTCGTTGTCGTGGTCGAGCCCGTAGATGTCGGTGCCGACCACGGTGACCGGGCCGGCCACGTACGAGGGGCCGTTGCCGGACCCACCGGCGCAGTCGACGTCGCTGTCGATCGGCACGCAGCCACCGGCGTAGTTGGGGTCGCAGCTGGGCGCAGGTGGTGGTGGTGCCGGCGGTGGTGGGGCCGGCGCCTTGGGCTTCGGCGATGGTGACGGCGCCGGCGGTGGGGCTGGGGCCTGCGGCGGGCTGGCGGCCGGAGGCGCCGGTGGCTGGGTCGTCGTGGCCGTCGTCGTGGCCGTCACTGTCGTTACTGTCGCCGTGGATGAGGTTTGGGACGACGTCGTGGTGGCCGGCTTGGACGTGGTGACCTGCGGGGCGGTGAAGGTCGCCGGATTCCCGCAGGAAACCGTGGCCAGGCCCAGCGCGGCCACGCCCACGATGCACTGAATGGTCCTTCTCACGGCAGGCAATTCGGTTACTGATAGCGGGGCGTCACCGGGTCCGGATTGTTGAAACCCGTACGGCCTAGCGGTCCGACCCCAACGGCCTAGCGGGTGCTCACGGTACGGCGGCGAAGTGTGACGCGGCGTGCTCGGTCGCCTTGAGTACGAGGGCGACGCCGCCGAGCGCCGCGGCCCGCTCGCCGAGCTCCGCCGGGACGACCTCCACCGCGCCGACGGCGGCCGGCATGCCCGTGTCGGCCAGCCCGCGGCGCAGCGGTTCGATCATGAAGGCGGCCGGTCCGAGTTCGCCGCCGAGCACGATCCGCTCCGGATTGAGCAGGTTGACCAGGCCGCCAAGGGCGATGCCCAGCGCGGTGCCGGCGTCGGAGAGCAGCCGCCGGCAGCCGGGATCGCCGGCCTCGGCCTTGGCCACCAGGCCGGCGAGCCCGTTCAGGTCGGGGTGGGTGCGCCGGGCGTGTTCGAGCAGGGCGCGGCCGCCGACGGTCAGCTCGACGCAGCCGCGGTTGCCGCACCGGCACACCGGTCCTCGGGCGTCCAGG
>DASSUA010000587.1:0-6465 GCA_035707525.1 Pseudonocardiaceae bacterium | reverse complement strand
GGCGCGCTCGGCGACGGTCAGCCCGAAGAAGCCGGATCCGACAACGACAAGGTCGTAACCTGCAAAGCTCACGACGGTTCAGAGTAGCCGCCGGCCGGTCCGGCCCCGACACCGCGTTCGGCTAGCCTGCCGGCCAGGGACGATCCGGGACGGAACCCCGCAGGCACCGGCGCCGCTGGCCCGGGATCGACCGGTACCGGATGGAGCCGTCTTGACCGCACCCGCGTTCTCGATCGTCGACGCCTGGCTGGTGGCGGTCTACGCGATGCTGCTGTGGCTGCCCGGTGGCGCGCTGGCCGCGGCGTGCGGGCTGCGCGGCTGGCGGCTGGCCGCCGTGGCGCCGCTGCTGACCTATGCGCTGGTCGGCCTGATCGGGCCGTGGGCCTCGTGGCTCGGGCTGCCGTTCGCGCCGGTGACGCTGGCCCTGGTGGTGCCGGCGGCAGGGGGGGCGGCGCTGCTGCGCCGGCACCGCGAGCGGCACCACAGTCACGAAACGGCCAGTGACGAAACGGACGAAACGCCTTCGGCCGCCGGTTCCGACCCGTCGCCGTGGACGGCCGCCGGCAACGCGGCGGTGGCCGCCTGCGCGCTGCTGGCCGCCGTGGTCGCGGCCGCCGTGATCCTGACCGGGATGGGCCGGTTGTCGGCGATCCACCAGGACTGGGACGCGCCGTTCCACGCCAACGGGATCCGCTGGATCACCGAGACCGGCGACGGCGGCCTGTTCGCGATGGGCGAGCTCAACTGGTACGACACGGCCGGCGCGTTCTACCCCAACGCGTACCACCTGGTCGCCTCGGTGGTGTACCAGATCACCGGCCGGTCGGCGCCCGAGGTGCTCAACGCCCACACGCTGCTGATCCCGGCGATGCTCGTGCTGTCGCTGGTGGCGCTCGTGCGGGTGATGCGCGGCCGGGCCGTGCTGGCCGGCTACACCGCGCTGGTCGTGGCCTGCGCGACACCGGCGACCTTCGACCTGTTCTGGCGCGGGCCGCTGCTGCCCTACGCGACCGGCGTGGCGCTCATCCCGGTGGTGATCGGGCTCGTCGCGGACTTCCTGGACCGGCCGGCCCTGCGCACGGGGGGCCTGTTCACCCTCGGCGCGGTCGGGCTGCTCGCGATCCACGCGAGCACGCTGCTGGCCGCGTGCCTGGTCGCCCTGCCGTACGTGCTGTGGCGCTGGTGGAGCCGGCCGCGACGGCTGCGCCGCGAACCGGCGCTGCTCGCGGTGGCCGGGGTGGCCGGCGGGCTGCTCACGATCCCGCACCTGGCCGGGATGCTGGAGATCAGCGGGCTGTTCCCGCCGCTGGACCGCAACCCCGAGCAGAGCCCGGTGCAGGCCGTCGGCGCGCTGCTGACCTTCGAGCACCTGGGGGTCCTGCCGCAGTGGTGGCTCACCGCCGCCCTGGCCATCGGGCTGGTCACGCTGCACCGCCTCGGCCCGCTGCGCTGGCTGGCCGGCTCGGCGGCGGTGGCCACGCTGCCGTTCCTGGCCACCGCCTACGACAGCCCGCGGCTGGATCAGCTCCTTCGCCCGTGGTTCGACGACCGCTGGCGCTTCGCCGCGCTCGCCACCGTCGTGCTGTGCCCGCTGGTCGGCCACGGCCTCGCCGAGGTGCAGCGGGTGCTGGCCGGGGCCGGTCGCCGGATGCTGCGGGCCGCGCCGGCCGTCCCGGTCTGCGCCGCCGCGGCGGCCGCGGTGCTCGTCGCGTTCGCCGCCGCCACGGGCGGTTTCTACGTCGAGCGCAACGTCGAACGCGTCTCGGGCATGCACCGCACGATGCGCACGGTCACCGACCTCGAGGCGCAGGCGTACCGGGAGCTGGCGACCATGGTCGCGCCGGGCGAGTGGGTGATGAACGACCGCGGCGACGGCTCGGCGTGGATCTACTCCCTGACCGGGGTCCGCACGGTCGCCGGCCACTTCGACCCGATCGGGGTCAGCGCCGACGCGAGGCTGCTCGGCGAGCGGTTCAACCGGTACGACACCGACCAGCGGGTCCGGGACGCGGCGGCGCGCCTGCACGTGCGGTACGTGATCGTCGGCCGCGGGCACGTGGTGCCGCATTGGCGCCGCGAGGCCGGCCTGACCCGGCTGGACGAGGTCCGGGCACTGGAGAGGGTGTACGAGAACCCGGACGCGGTGATCTACCGGCTCAGCTGACCTGTCGCGCTACCAGCCGAGGCACTCTCCGCGAGCTCGTCGCCCACACCCTGAGCTCGCCGGTGCTGGTGTTCAGCTCGATGTAGCCGTGCTGGAACGTCACCCGCTCGCCGGCCGTCGTCGGCAGCACATCGGTGACCGGGTAGCCCAGGATGCCGGTCTCGGCGCCGAGCGTGTCGGCCCACCGCTGCGCGATCGGCCCGTGCACCTCGTGCGCGCCGGTCGTCGCCGACCAGTAGATCGCGGCGTTCGGCCAGCCCCCGGCGAACCAGGTGGACAGCCCGCCGCCGGCGGCGGCCAGCTCGATGCGGTGCGGCGATCCGACCGGCCCCGACTCGCCGCCGAGCGCCTGCCACTTGCGGTAGACCGGCGTGTCGGTCCAGTCGCCGACCAGAGCCGCGACGCGGTCCCGGATCGCCGGCAGCCGCGGGTAGCCGTCGTCGCCGGGGCACTCGGTGAAGTTGGTGTCGCGGTGGCCGAAGATGACCGGCAGCGTGACCGGCGTGTCGGCCGGGTATCTCGACGTCCCGCCGCCGCCGGAGACCAGCGTGACCTGGCCGCGCGGGTCGCGGTAGCCGCGGCCCAGCTTCCAGGCCACGAGCTGGGACACCGACTCCTGCTGCGCCGACGTGGGCGCCACCCCGGTGTAGAGACCCATCATCGACACGCCGAACGTGTAGGTGTTGAAGCCTCCGGTGTGGGCGCCACGCACGGCGCGCTCCAGCCCGCCGTAGGCGCCCTCGAAGATCTGGCCGTACTTGTCGACCAGCGCGTTGTAGCCGATGTCGCACCAGCCGAGCGTCTGGGCGTGGTAGGCGTAGATGCCCCGGACGATCGCGGCCGACTCGGCCATCGTGTAGTCGTTGGTGCCGGCGGTGTGGTGGATCACGGCCGCCTTGACGGTGTCCACGTAATCGATCGGATCGTCGCACCGGATGCTCTCGTCGGCGCCCCAGCCGGCCCGGCTGATCACCGGCGGCTTGCCGGCCGCCTGCGTGGTCACCGGCTGCTGGTCCGACGTGCTGGTGCCGGGGTCGATCAGCACGACCTCGAGCTTGCCCTCGTCGACGTCGGAGCGGACCCGCACGCCGGTGCTGGCACCCAGCCAGAGGGGCTCGGTCGCGGCCGGCGCGGACGCGCCGTCGGGCGACGACGCCATCGGCTCGATCGCCGTCCAGGACCGCCAGCCGCCGTCCGGCCGCCGCGCCTGCACCTCGATGGTTGCCGGGCGCTGGCCCGCCCAGCGCACCCCGACCATCGAGAAGGTGCGCCGGCGGGTCACCTCGCGGCTGTCCCCGACCTGCCTGGCTCCGGCCAGCGACAGGGTCTGGACGTCGGGGCGCACGGCCGCCGGCCGGGCGCCGGCGGCCGGCGCGACGGCGATCGGAGCGAGCACCATCGAGCACAGGACAGCGAAAATCGGCAGCAGGCGGGTGACGGGCATGGCCGCCAGCTTCGCATGCCGGTATTTCGACCGGTCGACAGGTCCGGGTCGTACGGCCGTTGCTAGCCTGGGCGGCCGGTTTCCAGGCGAGGAGCGGCGTGGGCTCGGTTCTGCTCGTCACGAGCTATCTGGTGCTGCTGTGGGGTCCCGGCCTGCTGCTGGCCGCGGCGCTTCGGGCCCCGGTGCGGGTTGCCCTGGCCGCCGCCCCGGCGGTCACCTACGGCCTGATCGGGGCAAGCACCCCGGTGCTGGCCGAGCTCGGCGTCGCATGGTCGTTGTGGTCGGCCGGGGCGGTACTGGGGATCGCCCTGGTGGCGGCCGCGATCGTGACCCTTGGCGTACGGCTGGCGGCCTCACGGCGCGACGCCGGCGAGGCGGCACCCGGGGCCGGCCCGCGGGACGAGCCGCCGGTTCGGGCGCCGTGGTGGTGGGCCGGCTTCGGCGTTCTGGGCGCCGCGGTCCTGGCCGTGCTCGTGCTGCGGGCCGGCGCGGGCCGGTTGGACGCGATCAACCAGTACTGGGACGCCGTGTGGCACTCCAACTACACGCAGTGGATCGCCGACACCGGTGTGGCGTCGCCGCTTCGCGCCGGCCAGATGGTCAACGGCGACGACGGCGGCGCCGTGTTCTACCCGTCGGCGATGCACGCGCACGCCGCGCTTGTGAAGGACCTGCTCGGGGAGTCGGTGGTCCGGGTGCTCAATGTCGCCCTGCTGGTGCTGTGCGCGCTGCTGGCGCCGATCGGCGCGGCATGCCTCGCGTGGGCGGCAAGCGCGCGGGACGGGCTGGCCGCCGCGTTCGCCGCGCTGGCCGCGGGGCTGTTCTCGTCGCTGCCGTTCGACCAGGTGTGGCGCCCGGCCTGGCCGTTCGGGCTCAGCCTCGCGCTGAGTGCAACGGTGGTTGCGCTGCTGACGTCGCCGCGGCTCGCCGCGTGGCCGCGGATGCCGCTCGCGGTGCTGGCGACCGCCGGAGCGGTCTCGGTGCAGCCGGCCGCCATCGTGTGCATCGGCCTGCCGGTGCTGTGCTGGTTGCTGGCCCGGCTGCGGCGGCCCGCGGGCCTGCTGCGGGCCATCGGGACGCTGGCCGTCGCCGGCGCGCTCACCGCGCTGGTGCTCGCGCCGCAACTGGTGGCGGCCGCCAGGCTCGGCGGCGCGCTGACCGCGAGGACGTACCCGACGCCGTTCAGCGTGCTCAACGCGGCCGGCCAGGTGCTGTCGTTCCGGATGGGGTTCCCCGGCCAGCCCGGGCAGTGGGTGCTGGCCGGGCTGGTGGTGCTCGGGGTGCTGGTCGCGCTGGTCACCCGCCGCGGCGTATGGCTGGTGCCGGTGTTCGCGGTGTACGCGGTGCTCGCGGTGCACACGCTCGCCGGGCTGTGGGCGCCGCTTCGGATGCTGACGGCCCCGTTCTGGAACGACTACTGGCGGCTGGCGGCGGCCACCGCGCTCATCGGCTCCGCCCTGGTCGGGCTCGGCCTGGCCGGAGCCGCCCGGGCCTCGGTGCGTGCCGGGCTGCCGGGGCGATGGCTGCCGGCGGTCGCCGTCGTTCTCGCGGCCGGCCTGCTGGTCGCGACCTCCGGGGGGTACGTCGGGCGCAACGCCGGGCACATGCGCATCGCCTACACCGAGGGGTACGTCGGCGCCGGTCATCTGGAGGCGATGCGCGCGCTGCGCGGCCTGGTGGCACCGGGCGAGCGGGTGCTCAACGACCCGGTGGACGGCTCGCCGTGGATCTACGCGACGACCGGTGTCCGGCCGGTGTTCCTGAGCATCGAGATCTATGACCCCGGCCCGCGTGAACGGTTGCTGCTGACCCGCTTCGACGAGCTGGACGGCGACGAGCAGGTGCGGCGGGTCGTGCGCGAGCTGGGCCTGCGCTACCTCTACGTGGGCGACCGGGCCATCTACCCCTGGATCTCGATCCCGCCCGGATTCGACGACCTGGCGGACATGCGCTCGCTCACCCTCGTCATGCGAACGCCGACGGCGAGCGTGTACCGGATCGACGCCGGCTGACGCAGCGCCGGTTGACTAAGCGCCGGCTGACGCAGCGCCGGCTGACGCAGCGCGTTCAGCGCGGGCCGAACGCGTGGCGCAGCAGCCCGGCCGCCACCGGGGCGCGCCGGGGGGCCCGCAGCGCCGCCGGAACCATGAGCAGCGCGTGCAGCCGCGACGTCAGGTGCCACCGGCCGCTGCGCGCCGCCCGCGTCCAGCCGCCGGCGGCCAGCTCGGCGGCCACCTGGCGGTAGTACTCGCGCTCCTGGATGAACCGGCTGCCGCGGGTCGCCGAGACGCTCGAGTCGCTCGCGCGGTGCCGGCGGTACGTGAAGCACACCGTGGGATCCACCACGAGCGACCCGCCGGCCCGCACGACGTCGACGATCAGCGCCAGGTCGTGCACCGCCTCGTACGGCCGCGGCGGGATGCCCTGCACCGCGGCCCGCCGCCAGCACAGCGACGGGTGGTAGGTCCAGTTGCCCCGCAGCAGGCTCGCCACCAGCGCCTCACCGCGCAGCTCCTGCCGACCCCGCGTGCGCGGCGCGATCAGCCGCTTCACGGTGTCGGCGAGCGGCCTGGCCGGCCGGCCGTCATGGTCGACGACCCGCACGCCGGGCTGGACGATCGCGGCGTCCGGAAAGTCCTTGAATGCCTGCCGCACGACCGCGAGGTAGTCGCGATGGACCAGGTCGTCGGCGTTGAGCAGGGTGAAGAACTCGTGCTCGGCCAGCGCCAGGCAGCGGTAGGCGTTGCCCATGACGCCCAGGTTCCGGCTGTTACGCAGGTAACGGATCCTGGGATCGCGCAGCGACTGCAGGTACGGCCCGACCGTCCGCTCCGGATAGCAGTCGTCCACGACCGCG
>DASSUA010000586.1:0-18214 GCA_035707525.1 Pseudonocardiaceae bacterium | reverse complement strand
CCGAAACAGCGATCAATGGGTCCAGCAACACGACAACGGCGTCCGTCCGGAAGAGCCGCACCCAACGCCGAACATCCACAAGATCACGCACCTACTTCACGTGTCGCCACCTGCACCGAAATACCGGTCAACGATCTAGGCAGGGAACCGGTGGGCGCGGTGACCACACCAGGCCATTACGCGCCGTATTAGTTGATCAATAAAGATCACCCTCCGGTCGCGGCGACGCCCGACCGTAGGCTCCGCGCCTCCCTTTGCTTTGAGAGCCGGCCGGCATCGGGCTCCCACCAGCGAAGGTGCCGCTTGACCTGCCGTTTTGCGTCTTGCCGGCTGGCTCTCAAAGCAAAGGGGATCACGGCGGGCTGCCGCCGGGCGTCGCTATTGCGGAACGTGATATTTGGTGATCAACTATCGCTTAGCGTAGCGGCTTGAGCTCTGCGTAACGATCTACGGCTGTGGTGTTACCGGTGCTTTGTCTGGGCATGTACCAGCCTCCAGGCCAGCAACACCCCCAGCAGCCCGCCAGCCACCTCCGTGGCGATATTGAGCGGTGCCGTGTGCCGTCCGTCGAAGAGGAACTTCCCGGCCGCGAGCGCCACCGCGAACGCCGCCGCGAGCAGGGTGGCGGGGACCGGCCGCACGGGTGGCCGTCGCGCGAAGACGATCAGGAAGCCGAGCGGAATGAAGAACAGCAGGTCAAGAAAGGCGGTTGTCCACGCCCACCGGTCAGGCGGCGGGAACGGCTCGACATGGTCGGGGAGGTACCGGTAGCTCGCGGGTATCGACAGCGCGCCCGGACGGGCGTAATCGGCGCTATGACCCGGTGTGCGCACCTGCGCGAGGCGGACCTGGCCGCGCCACGGGCCGCCCCCGTGGACCTCGTCGCCGAGCGCGATCTGCCCCTGGCTCCAGGCCCGCAGGAAATCGGTCGGCAGCTGTTCGGACAGCCGGGTCCTGCCGTCGACCTCGATACGAAGGTCGCCGTGGTGCAGCATCACCTCCACGCTGGTCCACCGCCGCGGCTGGAAAACCCCGGCAATGGTGAACGGCGGGCCGCCGTTGGGATCCGACCCGGGACGGCGCAGCCAAACCAGCAGATCGGAGTTGTCCTGCACGATGGCGAAGTCGGTGTTCCAGTAGTCGCTGGCCAGCATCATGATCGCGGCATTCTGCTGCCCGGACTGCGGCGCGGCTTCGAGCTGGACCTGGATCACGCCGGAGGCGCGCGCATCCTCGAGCCAGGCCGGTGTTCCGGGGGCGCGTGCGTAGTTGCGCTCGCCGAACCCCAGGGACCCGTCCGCATTTCTGGTTACCTGGTTGGACACGGTGCGCGGCGGGTCCCAGGCGAAGGGGAAGTACGCAAGGAAGATGAGCACCAGGACCATTCCGGCGAGAGCCACGCGGCACAGCGCCGTGGTCACCGCCGCCCTCGTCGCCATGCTGGCCAGCCCTACCCGGTCAGGCCGGCTGCGTGGGCCAGACGGTCAGCGTGGTGACCTGCGCCCGCCTCGGCAGGGTGACCGCGGCGACGACCAGCTCGCCCAGATCCTCGGGCTGGATGAGGGTGTCCGGCGGGTACGGGCGGTCCTCGCTGGCGAAGATCCGCTCCTGCAACGTGGTGGCCGTCCTGCCCACGTGCAGGGTCGTGACGCGAACGCCGGCCCGGTTCGCCTCGGCCCGTAGGCTGTCGGCGACCGCCCGCTTGGCGTGCTGGGTCGCCGCGTACTGACCTACGCCGGCGCTGGCGGACAGGCCCTGGGTGGAGTTGACGAACACGATGTCGCCACGGCCGCGGACGAGCATCGGCAGGACCGCCTGCGTGAGCAGGTACGGCAGCCGGACATTGACCCGGTACTGGGCGTCGAGGTCCGCCACGCTCGAGGTGGCGAGGTCACCACGCTGATAGCTGCCGGCCGAGTGGACCAGCACCTCCAGGCCGCCATGAGCGGTCGCGACGAGCTCGGCGAGCTGCTCGACGCGGCTGGGTTCGGTGAGGTCGCAGGCCAGCGCGACGGCCGGCCGGCCGTGTGCTTCGACGGCGCTGACGGTCTCGGCCAGCCGGCGCTCGTCGCGGCCGGCCACGCACACCTGGGCGCCGCGTGCGGCGAGTGCGACAGCGATGGCGCGGCCGATGTCACCGCTGGCGCCGGTGACCATCGCCGAGCGCCCGTCCAGGGGCATCGTGGACTGCGCTGGGCCGGTCAGTGGGCCGGTGAGCTGGCGTGGAAGTTCACGGAACACGTTGCTTTTCGTCACGCCGGGTCCGTCCGTTACAGCCAGCCCGGCGACCGGCCGGCCTACGGACGGCAGTAACGGCCGGCGCGCCCGGACCGACCAAGAAGAGGCCAGGGCCGAGACCGGGAGAGCGGCGGCGTAATGGAGATAGGCGTCTTCGGGGGGCCGTGGTGAAGGCCGTCGCGGTGCCGGCGATCGCCGGCGCGTACCTGTTCGAGCCGACCCCGTACGTCGACGCGCGCGGGTTCTTCTGCCGTACGTTCGACCGGGACGTGGTGCGCTCGGTCGGCATCGACCCGGACACCTTCGTGCAGGACAGCGTTTCCCGCTCCGGCAAGGGCGTGCTGCGCGGGATGCACCTGCGCGCCGGCGCCGGCGAGGCGAAGCTCGTCCGCTGCTCCTACGGCGCGATCTTCGACGTCGTCGTCGACCTGCGCCCGGGCTCGCCGACCTACCGCAACCGGGAGCTCTTCGAGCTGACCGATCGGGCGCAGATAACGCTGTACGTGCCGGCCGGCTGCGCGCACGGCTTCCAGGCGCTCACCGACCCGGCCGACGTGGCGTACCGGATCGACCGGGCGCACGATCCGTCGGAGGACGTCGCCATTGCGTTCGACGACCCGGAGCTGGCCATCCCGTGGCCGCTGCCGGTCACCCTGATGTCCGAGCGCGACCGGCGGGCGCCGCGGCTCGCCGACGCCATCGCGAGGTCCGCCCAACTAGGTGGACCCAGGCGTTAACTGGAACTCGGCTGTAACGCGGTCGAAGGTCATAACGACCCCACCCGTGTGCGTTCTACCAGCCATGACAGCACAGCGTTACGGCTTGTGTCGGTGCGGTTGAGGATCTGCTTGCCTTGAGTGGCGGGCTCACCCTGGCACGACGGCTTCGTACCGGCGGCCGTGCGGCTGGGCTGACCGTCGGGGACCAGTTCATCTCGTCGGCCTCCAACTTCACGCTCGGCGTGCTGATCGCCCGTGCGGGCGGCGCCGCGGGGCTCGGCACGTTCGGGGTCGCCTTCCTGATCTGGCTCGCGGTGGTAGGCGTCAACCGCGCTCTGGTGACCGAGCCGGTCACCGTGTGCCGGCCCACCCACGGCCGGCGGGCGCAGCTTCCGGAGGGACTGCTGGCCTCGCTCGCGATCGGGGCGGCGGCAGCAGCGCTCCTGGCGATCGCCGGCATCGCGCTGGCGCTGTTCGGCATCCACCCCGTGGCGCTGCTGGCCCTCGCGCCCTGCATCCCGAGCCTGCTCGCCCACGACTACTGCCGGGCTACCGCGTTCCGGCTGCGACGCCCGGGGCGCGCCCTGATCGCCGATGCCGGGTTCGCGCTGGTGCAGGGCTGCGGCTCGGTCGCCCTGCTGGTGTTCTCCGTGACCAGCACCGCGGCCTTCATAGCGGTGTGGGGCCTGGGGGCGACCGCCGGGGCGGTGATCGGGATCGTCTTGAACGGCATCCGTCCGACCATCCATGGCGGGTTCGCGCTGCTGCGCGACCTGTGGCCGCGCAGCCGCTGGTTCCTGGCCGAGTTCGGCACGGCGTTCCCGGCCGACCAGGGCTATCTCTTCCTGCTCCCGGTACTGCTGGGCACCGGCCAGTTCGGCCTCTACCGGGCCGGAGCCGGCCTGATCGGGCCGATCGTGGTGGTCTTCATCGCGGGCGGGAACCTGGGCCTGCCGGAGTCGGTCCGCCGGCTGCGGCGCGATGGCATGCGCAGCCTTGTCGCGTACGCGCCGCGGCTGACCGCGGCGATCGTCACGGTGGCCGTGCTGTACTGCGGCCTGGTGGCGATCTTCGCCGAGCAGGTGCTGCGCCTGACCTACGGCGAGGAGTTCACCGGCGCGGCGACCATCACCAGGCTGATCGCCGGGCAGTACGTCCTGCTGGCGCTCAGCTTCGGGTACGGCCAGGCCGCGAAGGCGACCGGGCGGATGCGGCAGCTCTGGGCCAGCCGCGTGATCAGCGCGGTGGTCTCGATCACCGCGCTGATCACGCTCGCGCGGGAATTCGGGCTCGCCGGCGCGGGGTTGGCCAGCATGACCGCGGGCGCCGCCTACAGCGCCGGCGTCATGGTCGCTTACAGGCGGGTCACCGGCTCACAGGTCAGCCACGACCGCACCTTGACAACAACCTCGACATAACGGCCAGTTGCATCTCAGCCACCCGGGTGTGCGAAGGGTGGAGGCGGGGAGGGGTTCAATATGCGTGCCGATGTGAAGACGGCGACCCGGCGGCTCCAGCGGCTGATCCTGAAGTTCGCTCTGACAGTCATGCGTCGCTTACCCGATCGCGTGCGAAGGCTCCCTCGACTGATCGAGGAGGGCGGGGCCGAGAGCAGGGGGTTCGTGCTTCATCGCGGATACCGCCTGCCGCCGAGAAGCCTGCGCGGCAGAATGTGCGGAGACGCCTTCCGGTCGGACAGCTTCTTTCTGCAGTCGGCGGTCGTCGAGGCGACCAGGCTCTCGGCGAAGCTCGGCTACACGGAATGCTCTCGTATTGTCGACCTCGGATGCGGGCTGGGTCGGCTCGCCACCGGGATGCTCGTAGAGTTCGGGGACGTGCAGTACCTGGGCATCGATGCCAATGAAGACTTCGTGCGCTGGTGCGAGGAAAATATCGAGAGATACCACCCGACGTTCCGGTTCGTCCACCTCGACGTCGCCAATGAGCTGTACAACCCGGCGGGCGCCCTGGACGGAAGCGAGTTCCGGCTACCGCTGGACGACGTATCGGCCGACATCGTGTACCTTTGGGGGGTATTTACGAACATGCCCCCCGAACACGTCGAGTCGTATATTGGAGAGATTGGAAGGGTGCTTCATCCCGGCGGCCGGTGCTTCCTTACGGCCTTCGTCGAGGACGATGTCCCTAATGTTACGTTCAACCCGGTTGAGTATGTGCCCTACGATTGTGAAGCACCCCTCACCGTTGTCCGGTTCAGCCGGCGGTGGCTCCTTTCGGTCCTCCGGCGGTGCGGACTACGGGTCGAGGATTTCCGTTACCACGAGAGCATGTTCCCGAAGCAGAGTGAGATCTACCTGACCAAGGCGGTCGATGCCGGCTGACCACGTATCAGGAGCCCGTATCCTGGTAGTAGGGCGCCGCCTGCCAGGCCGCCTTGCTGATCAGATTGCTCAGGTCGTGCGGCGCGAGCTGCGTCGAGGTTCCGGGTCTTCCACCGGCAGTCGCCATAAAGCGGCTCGCTGGCGATACCGGGCTGCACGCACTTGGCGAGGTTGGCCGGGCCGGGCAGTAGGGTGCAGACGTCGCTGGAGTTGTTCGGGGCGTCCGGCGCGATTCCCCTGCTGCCGTCCCCGATCTGGGCGGCGTTCAGGCCGTACCGGCCGTTGTCCTGCGGGCTCTTATTGATCATCTTCTGGCCGGCGCCGAGCCCGCCACGACCGAGAGCCGGTACCCCAGCCCGGCGCCCGGATTGCGCGGGGTGACGCGGACGTCGGTGGGCCTCACGCCCAGTGGGTGGGCGACGGTGCAGTACCCGGCGCGGTCGGCGCGGCAGACCGCGATGCCGTGCTCCTGCCGCACCGAACCGGAGCCGTGCCCCGCGGCGGGTGCCACGGCGGCCGCTACGCCGGCCGTGAGCACCACGCCAGACCGCCCACACCGACCAGCACCGTCATACGCCTCATCACGGGCACCGCCGGCCTGCTTGTCACGCTGTCGTCATGTGGCAAGGGACCGCCCCAGACTGATCCACGTAACGATCGCCGTCCCGCCACGAAACCATAGTGAGGCCGCCATTGTGGCGCCGGTCAACCCACGTGAACGTCCGGAAGGGGCGCCATGCGGCTGCGCTCGAATGAAATCACGGCACGCACGATCGGTGACGAAACGATCGTCCTGAGCCTGCCGGCCTCCCGGTACTTCACGATCACCGGCGTCGGCGTGCGGCTGTTCGAGCTGCTGGCCACCGAGACCTCGCTCGACGAGCTGGTCGTCAGGATCGTCGAGGAGTACGACGTGGACGCCGCGGTCGCCCGCCGCGACATCGAGGGCTTCGTCGGCCGGCTGCGCGACGCGCAGCTCGTGAACTGACGAGCGCCGCGTGCAGGCCCACCCGGTCCAGCTGGGTCCGACCGGCCTGCCGGTCGTCACGGCGGCCGAGGTAGCGCTCGGTTGTCCGTCCGGCACGGCGCCGCCGCCGCACTGGCCGGCGCGCATCGAACCGGATCCGGCGCGCGCACTGCGGGACACGCTGCGCCCGGCCGTGCTGCGCCGGCCCTGCGTCGTGGCGTTCTCCGGTGGGCGGGACTCGTCGTTGCTGCTCGCGCTGGCCGCCGACATCGCCGCCCGCGAGGGTGTCGACCCGCCGGTCGCGCTCACCTTCCGGTACCCGGGTGACCCGGCGGCGGACGAGTCGTCGTGGCAGGAACTGGTCATCGCGGCGCTGCGCGGCGCGGGCCTGCGCCTGGAATGGGTGCGCCGGGACATCACCACCGAGCTGGACAACGTCGGGCCGCTGGCGGCGCCGGTGCTGCGGGCGCACGGCGGCCCGACCTACCCGGCCGGGCTGGGCAACACCATCCTGCTGGCGCGGTACGCCAGCGGTGGCTGCCTTGTCACCGGCAACGCGGGCGACGAGGTGCTGGGCGGGCACCGGGCCGCGGTGCTGCGCGCCGTGCTGCGCCGGCGGGGCCGGGGGCTGACCCGGGCCGACTGGCGGCTGGTCGCGGCGTGCGCGGCGCCGGCGCCGGTGGGCCGGCGGCTGGCCCGTGGACACGCCGGCTGGCTTCGCCCGGCGCTGCGCCGTGCGGCGCCACCGGAGCCGGTGCGGCCGCTGCGATGGGATCGCAGCGTGCGGGCCGCGCTGGCGCCGCGGGCGGTGATGATCGGGAACCGGACCAGGGCCCGAATCGCCGCCGACAACGCCTGCGAGCTGGTGGAGCCGCTGGGCGACCCCGGGTTCGTCGCCTCCTACGCCGCGTTCGGCGACCGGTGGGGTGGCCTGACCCGCGGCGCCGGAACCCGGCTGCTGGCCGGCGGGCTGCTGCCCGAGCCGGTGATAGCCCGCCGGCAGAAGGCCCACTTCAACGCCTCCCGCTTCGGCCCGTTGTCCAGGGAGTTCGCCCGTACGTGGGACGGCGGCGGCCTCGACACCAGCCTCGTCGACCCGGTCGCCCTGCGGGCTGCCTGGCTGGCCGACGTGCCACCGGCGGCCACGGCGATGCTGCTGCAGCAGGCCTGGCTGGCGAGGGGTGTGCAGTCGTGAAAGCAGGTGGGCGGGTCCGGCTGGCCTGGGAGGCGCTTCGGGCGCTGTGGCCGCTGGCACTGGTCGAGGTCGGGCTGCGGACCTCCGATCTGACGGCGACCTGCCGGCGGCTGCGGGTGCGCTGCGATCTCGCCAGCCCGGCACTGCCGGCCACCGAGCCCACGCCACCGGCCGAGCTCGCGGTGCTGCCGGCCGGGACCGTCGCCACGGTGCGCGCTTGCCGCGCCGTCCTGGCCCGCTGGCCGGGCGGCAACACCTGCCTGCGGCAATGCCTGCTGATCGGCCACCGGTTGCGCGGGCTGGATCCGGTGCTGCGGATCGGGGTCAGGCGGGACCGGGACGGCTCGTTCTCGGCGCACTCCTGGCTGGAGATCCGGGGCAGGGCCCTCGACCCGACGGCGTCGGAGTACGCCGCGCTGGGCCGGACGGAAGGGATGAGGTGAGCGCGCAGCACTGGTACCGCGCCCACGGCCTGGCCATCCGCAGCGCGGTCGAGCTGCCGCTGCCGCCGGCGCCACCCGCGGCCGGGCCGCCCGACCTGGTGCTGCGCCGCGGGGCCGACCGGCCGGTGCCGAGCCGCCGGCCCGATGGCGAGCGGTTGGCCGAGCTGGCCGGCCCCGGCGGCAGGCTGTTCTACAGCCTCGGCCGCGACCTGGAGGGCGCCACGCTTCGCTACCCGGGGCTGTGCGACTTCACCGGCGACCGTGGCCTGGCCGCCGTCACCTGCCACCTGCATCCCGGGACCGATCCAGGGCTGCTCGCCGTGCTGGCCGCCGGAACCCTGCTCGCCGTCCACCTCACGCTGCGCCGCGAGCTGGTGCTGCACGCCAGCGCCGTGCAGGTCGACGGCCACGCGCTGGCCTTCGTCGGAGGTTCCGGCATGGGCAAGTCGACGCTGGCGGCCGCGCTGTGCGCAACCGTCGCCGGCACCGGTTGCGGCCTGGTGGCCGACGACGTGCTGCGGGTCGAACGGACGAAGGCCGGCGCCATGCTGGTCCACCCGGGCAGCACCGAGAGCCGGCTGCGGCCCAGCGCCGGCGACCTCGCCGCCGCGGCCGCACCGGGCGCCGCGCGGCCGACCGCCGACGGCCGGCTGGCGCTGCGGCCGCCGCTGCGCGCCGAAGCTCCGTTGCCGCTGGTCGCCTGCGTGCTGCCACGCCCCAGCCGCGACGCGAGCGAGGTGTCGGTGCGCCGGATGTCGCCGGCCCGGGCCCTGCTGCGGATAGCCCAGTTCCCGCGGGTCGCCGGCTGGCGCGAGCGGGAGTCGGCGGACCGGGCGTTCCAGCGGCTGGCCGATCTCGTCGAGCTGGTGCCGGTGTTCGAGGCGACGGTGCCGTGGGGGCCGCCGTTTCGGCCGCGGGTGCTCGCCGAGCTGCTGGCCGCGGTTGACGCGGCGCCGGCCGGTCAGCGGTAGGCCGACGACTGCAGCCGGTACAGCTGCGCGTACTGGCCCGCCCGCGCGATCAGCTCGTCGTGCGTGCCGCACTCCACGACCCGGCCGCCGGCCATGACGTAGATGCGGTCGGCCAGCCGGGTGCTGGAGAACCGGTGCGAGATCAGCAGCGCGGCGCGCCCGCCGAGCATCGCCCGGACGTCGGCGAACAGCTCGTGCTCGGCCCGCGGGTCGAGGGAGGCGGCGGGTTCGTCGAGCACCACGAGCGCCCTGTCCCGGTACAGCGCCCTGGCCAGCGCGACCCGCTGCCACTGGCCGCCGGAGAGGTCGACGCCCTCGTCCAGGTCGCGGCCGAGCATCGTGTCCAGGCCGCCGGGCAGCCCGCCCGCCACCGCCAGCACGCCGGCCCGCCGGGCGGCGTCCACCACCTCGCCGTCGGTCGCCGGCCGGTTCCCGTCGCTGATCAGGATGTTGTCGCGCAGCGTCAGCTGGTAGCGCACGAAGTCCTGGAAGATCACCGTCACGGAGGCCCGGACGTCGGCCGCCGTGATCGTGCGGCCGTCCCAGCGCCGGGTCCCCGTGGCGGGCTCGTAGAGGCCCGCGACGATCTTGGCCAGGGTGGTCTTGCCGGACCCGTTCTCCCCGACCAGCGCGACCACCTCGCCGGCCCGGATCTCGATGTCGACGCCGTCCAGCGCCGGGCGGTCCTGCTCCGGGTAGCGGAAGCCGACGCCGGCCAGCGCGATCCGGTCGGTGAGCGGGCACTGGCGACCGGCCGGTGGCGGCTCCGGACCGGACGCCATGAAGCGTTCCAGGTCGGCCAGGAACGGGGCCGACTCGAGCAGGCTGCCGACCGAGCCGAACATCGTGTTGAGCTGCCCGCTGAGCAGCCGTACCGCGATCGCCGCCGCGCCGGCCTCCGGAAGGTCGATCCGGCCGCGCCGCAGCAGCTCGACGATGGCCAGCAGGGCCAGGGTCAGCGCCACGGCGACACCGGCGGTCGTCAGCGCCGCGATGAGCTGGCGCCGGCGGACCTGGCCACGAAGCTCGGACACGGCCCGGTCGTTCAGCAGCCGGTGCCGCTGCCGCAGCAGCCCGGTTGCGTCGAACGCCCGCAGCTCCGCCGCGAACGGCCGTTGCGTCAGCAGCAGCCGCAGGTAGTTGCGCCGGCGGTAGATGGCGGTCAGCCGGTGCGCGAACGCGAACTCGCTACGGCTGGCCCACCTGGACAGCAGCACGGCCGGCAGCCCGGCGGCGAGCAGGACGGGCACCAGCAGCGGCTCGACCGCGACCAGCGCCGCGGACATGGTGGCCGCGCCAAGCAGGCCACCGGTGAGCGAGAGCACGGCCGTGGTCACGGCGAACGGGCGGGTCAGGGCGTTTTGCTGAACCCGCTCCAGCGACGTGGCGAACCCGGACGACTCGTACCTGAGCAGGTCGGCCCGCGCCGTGGTGTCCAGCAACCGGTCCCACACGCGCTGGGACACCCGCTCGCCGAGCAGCCGGTGCTGCTGGGCCTGCAACGCGCCGACCGAACCCGACAGCGCCGTCATCAGTGCCAGTGCGAGCAGCGCCGGCGCCAGCCCGATCGCGGCCGGCTCGGGCTGCAGCAGCGCGTCGAAGGTGAGCTTGCCCGCCGCGACCACGCCGAGGGCCGCGGCGGCGCCGACGAGCTGGTAGATCGCCGCGACGACCGTGCCGCGCCCGTCGGCGCGGGCCACCTCCCGGGCGGCGGCCACGACGAGACCGGCGGCGGCCGAGGTGCTGGCGTACCGGGCCCGGCGAACGACTCGAGCGTGTCTTGGCTGCGCACTGTAGTCGCCGGGGTCCGGCCGAGCGTAGGGAGTAACACCGGCGCTTACCGTGCGACAACTCTTCATGAAGATGTCCCGCGTTGTAGAAGGGAGGGAGAGATGAAAAAGGAGTACGTCGCGCCCGAAATCGAGGATCTCGGCGCGTTGCACGAGCTGACGCTCGGGCAGTCCCAGGGAAACCGGCTCGATGCCGACTTCCCCGCCGGCACGCTCTTCAGCGATCTGACGTTCTCGTCGTAGCCAGCAAGGCGCCGCTGAGGCTCCGCATCCGCGGGCCTCAGCGAGGTCACCGCACCCCGGCCGGCCAGGCGCAACGCCGCCCCCTACGGCCGCGCCCGCCGACCGCGGCGGGCCTCCCGCACGGCGTACCGGAACCGGCCCAGCGCCGAGGCGTGCCGCGCGGCCAGGTAGCCGGCGTCCGGCAGCGCCAGCGCGCGAACGTAGGCCGCCTTGTCCCGCCACCGCAGCATCGGCAACGTCGCCAGCGCCTGCGCCGAGAACGTCTTGCCCGTGTGCGTGTGCAGGGCGAGCCAGGACTCCTCGCGACGGGTTGGGACGTACCGCTGTGCCCAGCTCGACAGCTGCGCCCAACACGACCGCTCAGCCGGCGGCGTGATGCCGAGCAGCCGCCCGCTGTCGGCCACGGCGGCCGCCACGATCGCTTCCACACGCCAGTCCGCCGCGAGCCGGCGGATCGAATCCGCGCTCACCGCCGTCCGGCTCAGCATCTCGGCGATGTCGCGCAGCGAGCCCAGCCGCAACGGCCAGTTACCGAGGGCGGCGTGATAGCAGGCATGCAGGAACCGGTTGAGCGGCGACAGCGCCCGCAACGGATGCCCGGCCAGGTGGAACCGCTGCCCCCCGTCCCACAGCCGGTCCAGATCCACCAGCCGGCCCCACGGGCCGAGCACCAGCGTCCGGTGCAGGTCGAGCTCGTAGCCGGCCGGCGGGATCAAGGTCATCCCCTTGTCGAACCGGCGGTCGAACCCCGGCCGCGGCTGCGCCAGCGTGCGGCAGAACCCGGCCGCCGACAGCACCGGCACGGCGCGGTCCACGTCCTCGGCCCGGACCAGTACGTCGATGTCGACGTAGGAGCGCAGCGCCGGGTCGGCGTAGTCCAGGTGGGCCACGGCGGCGCCCTTGAGCACGCGGGACTCGATGCCGGCCCCGGCCAGCAGCTCGACGACGCCGATCAGCGCCCGCTCCAGGGCCATCACGCGCATCAGCACGCCGCGGTGAACGGCTCTGGCTTGCCGCGCCTGGGCGGCGGTGGCCGGCAGCGCCCCGTCGCAGACCGCGGCCTGCAGCAGGCCCGTCACCCGGTAGTCCTCCGCCGCGGCCAGCACCCGCGCCCAGGCCAGCTCGTCGAGCGGCTCGGCCGGGAAGCGCCGGCCGGCGCCCGGCAGCCGGTACCCGGCCACCGCGAGCAGCGACGCCGGGTATTCGGCCTCGTCGCAGAGCCTGCGCCCCATGGCGGGGCCTCCCGATCTCTCAACCCCAGATGTCGCGGTGCACGTTGAAGATCACCCGCGAGCCGACCGGCTCCAGCTTGATCGGCAGTTCGGTCAGGTCGGACAACCGGTCACGCACCGCGCGCTGACTCTCGACCGGGCAGGCCACCAGCAGAAAGCCGCCACCACCGGCGCCGGTCACCTTGGCGCCGGACGCGCCGGCCTCCAGAGCCGCCTCGACGGCATCGTCGATCTGCCGGTTCGACACGCCGGTCGCCAGCGCCCGCTTGGCCTGCCAGCTCTTGCACAGGGCGGTGCCGACGGCGCTCACGTCGCCGCTGCGCAGCCCGCCGGCCGCCTCGCCGGCGAGGTCGCGGAGCTGGTCGAGCTGCGGGATGCGGTCGCCGACGTTGGCGGTCTGCTCGCCGAGGATGGTGTCGGCGCTGCGGGTGATGCCGGTGTAGAAGAGCAGCAACTCGCCCTGCAGCCGCCGGCGTACGGCCGGCGGCAGCTGGATCTGGTCGACCGCGACCCGGTCACCGGGCCCGAAGCGAATGTCGCAGATCCCGCCGAAGGCCGCCGCGTACTGGTCCTGCTTGCCGATGGGCTTGCGGCAGCGGTCGATCTCGATGGCGCAGGCCCGCTCGGCGAGCTCCTCCGCCGCGACCTGCCGTCCCTGGTAGGCGAACAGGGCGTGCAGCAGCCCCACGGTCACCGATGACGACGAGCCGAGGCCCGACCCGGCGGAGGGGATGTCGGCCAGCGTGGTGATCTCGACGCCGCCGCGGACGCCGGCCATGTGCATGGCCTCGCGGACGAGCTCGTGCCGCAGGTCCCCGACCCGGGAGACGATCTCCTTCGTGGAGTAGTTGACATAGACGTCGTCGTCGAAGCGCTGCTTGACGATCACGTACACGTACTTGTCGATCGCGGCGTTGAGCACTCGGCCGCCGTACTCGCGGTAGTAGGCGGGCAGGTCGGTTCCGCCCCCGACGAGCCCGATCCGCAAGGGAGTCTGAGTAATGATCACGATGGTGCCCCGTCCCCCCAGTCCCGCCTGGCCCGCGCCAGGGTCTCCGGGGTGCCGATGTCGATGAAGTAGCAGCCGGTCATCCGCACCGCGCGTGCCTTGCCTACCAGCGCGGGCAGCAGGTGGTAGCCGATGTCCCTGGGCAACGGCTCCTCGATCAGGTCCAGGACGCCGGGGTGGAAGGCGTAGATCCCGGCATTGGCCAGGTCGCCCTTGGGGTGAGCCGGTTTCTCGGCGAAGCCGACCACCCGGTCGCCGTCGACCTCGACGATGCCGCACCGCGTCGGATCGGGCGCCTGGAACAGCGACAGGGTGGCGACCGCGCCGCCCTCGCGGTGGGCGTCGATGAGGATCCGCAGGTCGAAGTCGGTCAGGTTGTCCGCGTTGACCGCGAGGAACATGTCCTCGCCGGCCACGAAGCCGCGGTTGGCCAGCAGCGTGCCGGCGCTGCCCAGCAGGTGCGGTTCCTCGACCAGCCGCACCCGCGGCGTCCCAGGGCGGGTCGCCAGGTGCGCGCGCACAAGGTCAGCGAGGTGGTGCAGGTTGACCAGCACCTCGGACACCCCGGCCTTGGCCAGCGCGTCCAGCCAGATGTCCAGCAGCGGCATCCCGCCGATGGGCAGCATGCACTTGGGCACCTCGTCGGTGATCGGGCGCAGCCGGGTGCCGAGGCCCGCGGCCAGCAGGAACGCCTTCACCGCGCAGCCCCGGCCCGCGCCGTCCGCACCACGCCCAGGGTGCGCATCTTGGCGTTCGCCTCGGCCAGCACGTCGGCCAGCCCCGGCATCCCGTCCAGCCACGAGGCGTACTCGGCCACCGAGTCGGCCGGCGTCCGCCGCGGAGCCCAGCCGAGCTGCTTGAGGGCGTCGATGTCGGAATGGATGTGCCTGGTGTCCCCGAAGCGGTACTCCCCGCTGATCCGGCCGGGCTCGCCGGAACCGTACTGGCGCCGCACCACCTCGGCGAACTCCTGGGTGGTGTAGCCGCAGCCGCCGCCGACGTTGAACACATGGCCCGCGGCGCGCTCGTCGCAGAGCACCAGCACGTTGGCGTCGACCACGTCGTGGATGTTGACGTAGTCCCGGACGGCCTGGCCGTCCTCGTACAGCGTCGGCGCGCCCCCGAGCAGGTAGTGCAGGCAGAAAATGCGGCAGGCCCCCGAGTAGGCGTTGTAGACCGACTGCCGGGGTCCCTGGACGATGCTGTACCGCAGCGCGACCGTCGGTATGCCGTACCTGCGCCCCAGGTTGTGCGCAACCATTTCCTGGGCGTACTTGGACATCCCGTAGGCGTTCTGCGGGTTGGCGATGCGCTCCGGAGTTCGCAGCAGCTCCAGCGGGCCGCCGCAGGTCGGGCACCCGAGGTCCCACCGCGCCCTGGCCAGCGCCGGCTCGGGGCGCATGTCCGGGGTCTGCTCGCCGTGTTCGGGGCAGCGGTAGAGACCCTCGCCCATCGCCGCCTGCGACGAGGCCACCACCACCCGGCTCAGCTCGAGCCGCTCGGCCACGATGATCTCGTACAGCATCGCCGTCGACGTCACGTTGACGTCGGTGAACCTGGCGAAGTCGGGGAGGTAGTCCTGGTAGGCGGCCAGGTGGAAGACGGCATCCACCCGGCGCAGCAGGTTGGCGACCAGGTCGCGGTTGCGCACGTCGCCGATGAACAGCTCGGCGCCGGGCGTCACGTAGTTCGGCCGGCCGCCGCGATGGACCGGAGCCGTCAGCGCATCCAGCACGATCACCTCGTGGCCGAGCGACACCAGCCGGTCGCAGGTGTGCGATCCGATGAACCCGGCCCCGCCCGTGACCAGGACTCTCATCGCCCGCCCCGGCGGGCCTGGTACACCTCGCGGTAGACGGCCAGGGTGCGCTCGGCGGTGCGGGCCCAGGAGAACTCGGCGGCCCGCGCCGGCCCAGCCGCCCGCAGCCGCTGCGCCTGCGGGCCGCACGCCTCGACGATGGCGCCGGCGATCGATTCCGGATCGGTGGGATCGGCTAGCAGCGCCGCGTCGCCGGCCGTCTCCGGCATCGCACTGACGTTGGAGGTGACCACCGGGCACGCGGTCGCCATCGCCTCCAGCAGCGGCAGCCCGAACGTCTCGTTGAAGGACGGATAGACCAGGACGTCGGCGGCCCGGTAGAACTGCACGGTCTCTTCGAGGGGCACGCCGCCGACCCAGACCACGTCGCCGGCGATGCCCAGCTCCTCGGCGAGGGCATGCAGCTGCGCCACATAGCCCAGGTCACGGCCAGGGCCGACCACCACCAGCTGCCGCCCGCCAAGGTCCGCGCGGGCCGCGGCGAACGCCCGCAGCAGACCCTCACAGTTCTTGTACGGCCACAGCGACGACACGAACAGCACGAACGGCCGCGCGATCCGGTACCTGGCGGCCAGCAGGCCGAGGGCTTCGTCCCGGTCGCCCGGCCGGAACAGGTCGTGGTCGACCGCCTCCGGGACCAGGTGCAGCTTCGCCGGATCCACCTTCAGGTACCGCTGCACCTCGTGACGCAGGCTCTCTGAGTTGATAACGATCGCGTCGGCGAGCCGAGCGGTGCGGGGGTAGTTCAGGCGGCGGTACAGCCGCACGGCCGGCGGGATCGCCCCTGGCGAGGTGTAGGCGTGCAGGGTCTTGAAATGGACCACGAGCGCCGGCGCCGGCTTGACCAGTGGCGCCATCAGGGTGCTGAACACGTCGATTCCCGCCCGCGGCAGCTGCCACGGTGTGAGCATGTGTTCGCTCAGGGTGCGCAATGTACGGCGCTCGTTCGACCACGGAAACATCACGTAACCGACGTCCGGGCCGTACCCCTCGTGCAGCGGCCGGGACTTGGGGCTCACCACGAGGTGAAGCTCCTCCCCGTCGGTGAGCCGCTTGGCCATCTCGGGAATGATGCGGGTCCAGAACCAGTGCGCGCCGGACGGGTTGGCCGGGTCGTCGGTGAGCAGGTTGATGGCGACGCGCATGCCACTAGAAGGTTTGCGCGGCGACGGCATCAGTGGTCATCCTCGATTGCCGAATGTACTGAGCGAGAAGGTGCATGCATGCCTGGTGGGTGTCCTCGATTATTCCGTAGTTGGCTGATTCGACATGGATTGACGCGGCGGCCCGCCGCCGCGCCGGGCCGCCATTGAACCCGGTCAGGGCAATGGTCTGCATGCCGTTTTCGTTCGCCCAGTCGATGGCCCGGACGATGTTCGCCGAGCGGCCGGAGGACGACACGGCGACAAGGACGTCACCGGGCCGCGCCTGGGACTGAAGCTGGAACTCGAAAACGCTGTCGTAGCCGAGATCGTTGGCGATGGCGCTCAACAGCTCCATGTTGGTGCTCAGGCTGAACACGCGGGTGGTCAGGCCCGTGCCATTTCGCACGCCCTTCACATGATCGCACTGCAAATGGTTGGCAATGGATGCGGATCCGCCGTTGCCGCACGCGAAGACCGCCCGGTCGTCGAGATAGGCGTCGAGCAGGACCTGTGCGGCCTGTTCGAGCTGCGCAAGATCGACCGTGTGGAACGCCCTGGCAAGTTCCTCCATGTAGCCGCTGCCGTAGCTGTTGGCCCGGTCGAACCCATGCGCCGGAAACCGCGGCGGCTCGCTCTGCGGGCAGGTCTCGCCCGGGCCGACCCGGGCGAGAATGAACTCGACCGCGGCCGCCAGGTTGGGAAACGAGGCAACGCCCGGCTTTGCCGTACCCGGGGGACCGACGTGCAGCGCCGTCGCGCCGACGGCCTTGGCCAGACCGATGTCGACGGCATCGTCGCCGACCACCCAGGAGGCCGCGAGGTCCAGGTTCAATGCCTGTGCTGCGGCCAGCGCCATGCCGGGGGCCGGCTTGCGGTCGGAGCTCGCCCTGGCGAATGCCGCCACGGTGCCGTTGGGGTGGTATGGGCAGAACAACCACAGATCCACGCGGGCGCCGTGGCGGGCGAGTTCGGCGGTGATGTGCTTGTGAACGATCTCCACGTCGTCGAGCCCGTAGTAGCCGCGGGCAACGCCGGCCTGGTTAGAAACCACCGCTACCGGGATACCGACCCGGTTGAGCGCGGCGATGGCCTCGACCGAGCCGGGGATGAACTCGATACGGTCGACGGATCCGACGTAGCCGTGGTCCACAATGATCGTGCCGTCCCGGTCGAGAAGGACGCCTGTCTGACCCACGGGCTCGACCACCTCTCTCGTTCGTGCGGTGACTGGCGTGTCAGTCGTTTGGTGCCGTGCGGCCACCTTTGACTGACTTCGTCGCTGCGCCGCCGTCTGTTACCACCCATCAGTCACCGGATGCGGTCATCTATCGGCTGCCCGTGTGCCGCTGAGGATGGACAGGTGGGGCCGCCGCGTAGGCAGCGGCCGCCCGCTCACGGGTGCGCTCACGGGTGCGTCGGCTCATGTGGAGGGCTCGGTGACCTCGTCGGGCCGGGCGGGTGTTCCGCGATGGGGTCCAGCCAGGAGCACGGTAAGCACGGTTTGGAGAGTGTGACGGATCCGTCAACGGTTGTGCATTGTGTTGACGGATCCGTCACATTCGGTCGGTCGGCATCCTGGTCCGAGCTGAAACCCTTGACCCCGGGCCGGTCACACTTCCGACGAATTTTGGCTGTCCTTCCAGAGGCCACGCCCGTCGCTCACGGCACGCGGCTCGGTCATTTCCCGACTGAGACATCATCCGGCTGATACCTGATCCGGACCGTGTAACAGGGCGGCCCGGTCGCCCGACACAGGTCTCGTGTGTCCGCCTCGACAGGGCGGCGGGCCGCCCTGTCGGCGGTCCTTGGCCCGGGCCAAGACCTCATGGGTTACCGATCGTGGGGATACCGAGGAGGAGTATGACGCAGGTCCCCGGCAGGTGCGGTCTCGCCGGGCAGCGGCAGCTGGTGGCCATCACGCTGGTGATGTCCACAACCTTGCTGCTCAGTGCGTGTGACTTCGGGTCAGCGCCGGGCGAAGGCGGGACGCCGACGCTCGGCGCGATCGCTACCGTCTGTGACCGTCAGCCGCCTGGCCCGGCCGCGGCCCCCGGCGGAGCTGTCGTCGTCGACCCCGCCAAGGACAACGATCTGCGTGTGC
>DASSUA010000585.1:0-8888 GCA_035707525.1 Pseudonocardiaceae bacterium | reverse complement strand
GGCCACCACCGCGGCCACCGTGTTGGCCACCGCGCACGCCGTGTCGTCCTGGCAGTGGATGCCTACCCGCAGCCCGGTCCTGGTGGTCACCTCGGCGACCGTGTCCGCCAGCTGCAGCGGCAGCTGGCCCCCGTTGGTGTCGCACAGCACCACCACGTCCGCGCCGCCGGCAGCGGCCGCGTCCAGCACCCGCAGCGCGGTGTCGGGGTCGTGAGCGTACCCATCGAAAAAGTGCTCGGCGTCCAGGAACACCCGCCGGCCCTCCGAGACCAGCAGCGCCACCGTGTCGCGAACCATCGCCACGTTCTCGGCGACCTCGGTGCGCAGCGCCCGCTCGATGTGCCGGCGATCGGCCTTGGCGACCAGCGTCACGACCGGCGCCAGCGAGTCCAGCAACGCGCGCACCTGCGGATCGTCCGCAGTGGACACGTGCGGCCGCCTGGTCGAGCCGAACGCCACCAGCGCGGCGTGCCGCAGCTGCAGCTCCCCGCGGGCGGCGCGGGCGAAGAACTCGGTGTCCTTGGGCATCGCGCCCGGCCAGCCGCCCTCGATGAAGCCGACCCCGAGGCCGTCCAGCAGCCGGGCCACCGCCAGCTTGTCGGACACCGAGTACGAGATTCCCTCACGCTGGGCGCCGTCGCGCAGCGTCGTGTCGTAGACGTGGAAGGCGTCGCCGAGCGGTGTTGCGGCTGGCTCGGTCCTGGTCATTCGATTCGCTCCTGGCTGTTGCGGTTCAGGCCGGTTCGGGCAACAAAAAACCTCCCGCACTCCGAATGCGAGAGGTTCGCGCGCCGAGACGGGTTACGTCACCCGGCGCGCCTGCCGATAATGATCATGGTTGACATGGTCATGGCGGGAGTCTTGCACACGTCCTCATGGTCTGAGAACCGGGTCCCACTGCATGGAACCCGCTGCCCGGCCGGGCGGCGTCCGGTGGCCGTCTGCGATCGTTGAGACGTGGCTGGTGTCGCGGTGTTCCTCCTGGTGGTCGTCCTGCTGCTGGCAGGGATCCACGGTTACCTGTACCGGCGGCTGGTGCACAACACGGCCGCCTCCCGGCGGCTGCGGCGGCTCGGGCTCGCGGCCGCGGCCGCGCTGGCGCTGCTGCTGCCGGCGACGCTGGTGCTGGGCCGGGCGCTGGACCCGGCGACGGCCCGCTGGATCGCGTGGCCGGGCTACGTGTGGCTGGCGCTGATGTTCTACCTGCTGGTGGTCCTGCTGCTGCTGGAGCTGCCGCTGCTCGTGGTCCGCCTCGTGACCCGGTCCCGGCCGGCGCCGGCGGCGTGGGGCGCGGAGGCGCCGGGGGCTGCACCGGCGCCTGCGGCGGTCGAGTCACCGGCGAAAACGCGGCAGCAGCTCGGGCGGCGGCTCGTGCTGGCCAGGGGTGGCGCGCTGGTCGCCGGCGCGGTCGCGGTCGGCCTGACCGGCTACGGCATGACCAGCGCGCTCGGCGCACCGAGGGTCACCAGGGTGACCCTGCCGCTGCGCCGGCTGGGGACCGGCCTCGACGGGCTGCGGGTGGCCGTCGTCAGCGACATCCATCTCGGGCCGACGCTCGGGCGCCGGCACACCGAGCGCATCGTCGAGACGATCAACGAGCAGTCCCCGGACCTGGTCGCGGTCGTCGGTGACCTGGTCGACGGCACGGTAGCCGAGCTCGGCGACGACGCCGCACCGCTCGCCGACCTGGTCAGCCGGCACGGCAGCTTCTTCGTGACCGGCAACCACGAGTACTACTCGGGCAGCGGACCCTGGCTGGTCGAGTTCGAGCGGCTCGGCCTGCGGCCGCTGCGCAACGAGCGGGTCGAGATCCGCCGGGGCGGGGCGGTGCTGGACCTGGCCGGGGTCAACGACCCGAACGGGGTCGAGGAGGGCGACGGCCCCGATTTCGACGCCGCGCTCGACGGCCGGGACCCGGACCGCCCGGTGGTGCTGCTCGCCCACCAGCCCGTGCAGGTTCACGAGGCCGCCTCCCGCGGCGTCGACCTGCAGCTTTCCGGGCACACGCACGGCGGGCAGCTGTACCCGTTCCACTACCTGATCAGGCTCGACCAGCCGGTCGTGGCGGGCCTGCACCGGTTCGGCGACACCCAGCTCTACGTGACCAACGGCGCCGGGTTCTGGGGACCGCCGGTCCGCGTCGGCGCCCCACCCGAAATCGTCATGGTCGAGCTGACCAGCGCGCCCCCGTAAGCCAGCCCCCCTAAGCGCACTTGGGGAGCTCCAGAGCCAAATGTGCAGCTGAAGCTCCCCAAGTGCCGGGGGAAACGGGGGAAACGGGCTTAGAGCGCGCGGGAGGGTGAGGGGGAGGCGGAGGAGACCAGCGCGGCTAGGCGGTCGCCGATCGCGGGCGTGTTGCCCGGGGCGGAGTGGTCCCTGGTCGCCAGGTCGAACGCCACGGCGGCCTCGATGCGCCGCGCCGACTCGTGGTCGCCCAGATGGTCCAGCAGCAGCGCGACCGACAGCACGGCGGCGGTCGGGTCGGCGATGCTCTGGCCGGCGATGTCCGGCGCCGAGCCGTGCACGGGTTCGAACATGCTGGGGTTTCGCCTGGTCACGTCCAGGTTGCCGCTGGCGGCGAGGCCGATCCCGCCGGTCACCGCGGCGGCGAGATCGGTGATGATGTCGCCGAACAGGTTGTCGGTGACGATGACGTCGAAGCGGCCGGGGTCGGTCACCATGTGGATCGTGGTGGCGTCGACGTGCTGGTAGGCGACCGACACCTGGGGGTGCTGCAGCGAGACCTCCTCGACGACGCGCGACCACAGCGATCCGGCGTGGGTCAGCACGTTGGTCTTGTGCACGAGCGTCAGGTGCCTGCGCGGGCGCCCGGAGGCGCGGGCGAACGCGTCGCGCACCACGCGCTCGACGCCGAAGGAGGTGTTGATGCTGACCTCGGTGGCGATCTCCTGCGGGGTGTCCTTGCGCAGCAGGCCGCCGTTGCCGGCGTAGAGGCCCTCGGTGCCCTCGCGCACGACGACCATGTCGATCTCGCCGGGCGAGGCGATCGGGCTGCGCACGCCCGGGTACAGCCGGGCCGGGCGAAGGTTGACGTGGTGGTCGAGCTCGAACCGCAGCCGCAGCAGCAGCCCCCGCTCGAGGATGCCGCTGGGCACCGTCGGGTCGCCGACCGCGCCGAGCAGGATGGCGTCGAACGAGCGCAGTTCGGTCAGTACCGACTCCGGCAGCAGCTCACCGGTAGCGTGCCAGCGGGCGGCGCCGAGGTCGTACCGGGTGACCTGGGCACCCGGCTTGACCTCACCGAGCACCTTGAGCGCTTCGGCGATCACCTCGGGGCCGATCCCGTCGCCTGGGATCACCGCGAGCCGCATTCGCACCTCCGCCGGTCGTATGCCGGTTGTAAACGGTCCGTCGCGCGAAGGCTACCGGTTGCCACCGCTCCGGGCGTCCCAGGCACACCCGATCGGAGGTCGCGTACACCGCCGATCGGACCGGGAACTACTCGAAGGTGACCGCCCGGACCAGCGTCGCCCCGACGGCGGCGCCGATCGAGTCGAGCACCGCGGCGTCGACGGGCCGGTCGGCGCGCAGCAGCATGAGCGCGCCGCGGCCGGTCGCCGGGCTGATCTGCGCGGCCTCGATGTTGACCCCGGCCTCGCCGAGCAACGTGCCGACGGTGCCCATCACGCCCGGCCGGTCGGCGTACTCCAGCACCACGACCGTGCCCTCGGCCCGCAGGTCGAAGTGCCGGCCGTTGACCCCGACGAGCTTCTCGACCTGCTGCAGGCCGGTCACCGTGCCGGACACCGTGTGCAGCAAGCCGTCGGAGTCGATCACCCGCACGGTCACCAGGTTGCGGTGGTCGGTGCTCTCCGGGGCGACCGTGAGATCGACCGTCACGCCGAGCTCCTGCGCGAGGCGCGGGGCGTTGACGAACGTCACCGGGCTGTCGGCGGCCCCGGCGAACACGCCGCGCAGCGCGGCCAGCGGCAGCACCCGCAGGTCCTCGGAAGACAGCTCGCCGCACACGTCGACCGTCACCGACACCAGCCGGTGCTGGCTCAGCGCGGCGGCGAGCCGGCCGAGCTTCCTGGTCAGCCCGAGATACGGCCGCACCACGTCGCTGACCGTGCCGCCGCTTTGCACGTTGACCGCGTCGGGCACGAACTCGCCGCGCAGCGCCAGCAGCACGCTGCGCGCCACGTCGGTGCCGGCGCGGTCCTGCGCCTCCGCGGTCGAGGCGCCCAGGTGCGGGGTGACCACGACCTGCGGCAGGTCGAACAGCGGGCTCGACGTCGTCGGCTCGGTCTCGAACACGTCGATCCCGGCGCCGGCGACCTGCCCGTCGCGGATCGCCGCGGCGAGCGCCTGCTCGTCGACCAGGCCACCGCGGGCGGCGTTGATGATCAGCAGGCCGGGCTTGGCCTTGGCCAGCTCCCTGGCCCCGATCAGGCCGCGCGTCTCGGGCGTCTTGGGCAGGTGGATCGAGATGATGTCGGCGCGGGCGAACAGCTCGTCCAGGTCGACCAGCTCGATGCCGAGCTGCGTTGCCCTGGCCGGCGACACGTACGGGTCGTAGGCGATCAGCTTGGTGCCGAACGCCGCCAGCCGCTGGGCGAACAGCTGCCCGATGCGGCCGAGCCCGAGCACGCCCACGACCTTGCCGGCGAGCTCGATCCCGGAGAAGGCGCTGCGCCGCCACTGTCCCGCGCGCAGGCTGGCGTCGGCGGCCGGCACCCGGCGGGCGACCGCGAGCAGCAGCGCGACGGCGTGCTCGGCGGCCGAGACGATGTTGGACGTCGGCGCGTTCACGACCATCACGCCGGCGGCGGTCGCGGCGTCCACGTCGACGTTGTCCAGGCCGACCCCCGCCCTGGCGACGACCTTGAGCCGCGGGGCGTGTCCGAGCAGCTCGGCGTCGACCCTGGTCGCCGAGCGCACCAGCAGGGCGTCCGCGCTGGCCATGGCCTCGAACATGGCCGGCCGGTCGGTGCCGTCGACGTGCCGGATCTCGACCTCGTCGCCGAAGATGTCGAGCGTCGACTCCGCGAGCGCCTCGGCGATCAGCACTACCGGCCGGTTGGAGTTGGTCACGGGCGGAAGTCTAAGGACCCGATCCGGGTGCTAACCCAGCCAGGGCATCCGGTCGCGCAGCTGGCGCCCGGCCTCCTCGATGCCGTGCCGCCGCTGCTGCTCGGCGAGCCGCTCCAGGTTGGGCCGGCCGGCCTCGTCCTCGGCGGCCCACTCGGCGGCGAACGAGCCGTCGGTGACCTCGCCGAGCACCCCGCGCAGCTCGTCCCGGACGGCCTCGCCTACGATCCTGCGCCCCCTGGTCAGCCCGCCGTACGCGGCGGCGTCAGGCGCCGAGTCGACCAGCGCCGACGGACCCCGCCGGTACATTAGGTCGACCGCGTCGTGCAGCTCGTGCAGGCACGCGGCGTAGGCGAGCCGCGGATCGCAGCCGGCCTCGGTGAGCACGTCGAACGCCGCCCGCACGAGCGCCGGCACCCCACCGAGCCGAACCGCCTGCTCACCGAACAGCGTGGCGCGCGCCAACTCGGCGAACGTGGTCTCGACGACGCCGGCCCGGGTGGCGCCGATCGCCCTGGCGTAGGCCAGCACGAGCGGCCACGCCGTGCCCGAGACGTCGGCCTCGACGGCGACCAGGCACGGCACGCCCTTGCCGTCGACGAACTGCCGGCGCACCAGCTCACCGGGGCCGAGCGGGCTCACGAGCCCGACGTCGACCCCCGCCGGCACGGCGACCGTTGCCAACCGCACCGGCACCGGGCTGCGAAACAGCACCGCGTCGCCGTCGGCGAGGTTGGGGGCGATGTCGGCGGCGAAGTGCCGGCGCAGCGTGTCGTCTGCCGCCAGCAGCACGACGACGTCGACCTCGGCGGCGGCCTTGGCCGGTTCGAGCACCGGCAGCCCGGCGTCGCCCGCCGCCGCGGTCTCCCGCGCCCGCGTGCCGGGCAACCCGACCCGCACGTCGACGCCGCAGTCGCGCAGGCTCAGCGCCTGTGCGTGCCCCTGGCCGAGGTAGTCGCCGATCACCGCCACCCGGCGGGACTGGATGACCGACAGGTCCGCAGTTTCCCCGGTGATCGCCATCGGCCCCCTTCAGCTCATCTGGTCCCCGCCGCCGTGATCGAGCGCGGGCCGCGCCCGATCGCAACCATGCCAGACTGCACCATCTCACGGATGCCGTACGGCTCCAGCATGCGGCGCAGCGCGTCGAGCTTGTCGGCGGTGCCGGTCGCCTCGACGGTGAGCGCCTCCGGCGAGACGTCGACGACCTTGGCCCGGAACATCTGCACGGTCTCGAGCACCTGCGAGCGCACCGTCGCGTCGGCCCGCACCTTGACCAGCAGCAGCTCACGCTGCACCGAGACCGCCTGCTCCAGCTCGACGATCTTCAGCACGTTGACCAGCTTGTTGAGCTGCTTGGTCACCTGCTCCAGCGGCAGCTCGTCGACGGTGACCACGATCGTCATCCGGGACACGTCGTCCTGCTCGGTCGGGCCGACCGCGAGCGACTCGATGTTGAACCCCCGGCGGGAGAACAGCCCGGCGACCCTGGCCAGCACGCCGGGCTTGTCCTCGACCAGCACCGAGAGCGTGTGCTTGCTCATCGTCCCTCTCCTGCCGGGGTCCAGTCGTCGTCGTTGTCGAACAGCGGGCGGATGCCGCGCGCGGCCATGATCTGGTCGTTGCCGGTGCCGGCGGCGACCATCGGCCACACCTGGGCATCCGCGCCGACCACGAAGTCGATCACGACCGGGCGGTCCTCGGTCTGGATCGCCTGCTGGATCACGCTATCCACCTGCTCGCGGCTCTCGCACCGCAGGCCAAGGCAGCCCAGCGCCTCGGCGAGCATCACGAAGTCCGGGATCCGGTGCTTGTGGGTGCCGAGGTCGGTGTTGGAGTAGCGCTCGGAATAGAAAAGGCTCTGCCACTGCCGGACCATCCCCAGGTTGCCGTTGTTGATCACGGCGACCTTGATCGGGATGTTCTCGATCGCGCAGGTCGCGAGCTCCTGGTTGGTCATCTGGAAGCAGCCGTCGCCGTCGATCGCCCAGACCTGCTTGCCGGGCATGCCCAGCTTTGCGCCCATCGCCGCCGGCACGGCGAACCCCATCGTCCCGAGGCCGCCGGAGTTGATCCAGGTGCTCGGCCGCTCGTACTTGACGAACTGCGCGGCCCACATCTGATGCTGACCGACGCCCGCGGTGTAGATCGCGTCCGGGCCGACGAGGGCGCCGATCCGCTCGATCACGAACTGGGGCGACAGCGTGCCGTCGGCCGGCCAGTCGTAGCCGAGCGGGAACGTCTCCCGCAGGTGGTCCAGCTGCGCCCACCAGGCGTCCAGGTCCGGCCGGCTGCCGCCGTCGAACTCGGCGCGCACCGCGGCCACCAGCTCGGTGAGCACCTCCTTGCAGTCACCTACGATCGGCACGTCGGCCTTGCGGTTCTTCGAGATCTCGGCCGGGTCGATGTCGGCGTGCACCACCTGGGCGTCCGGGGCGAACGTCGACAGCTGGCCGGTGACCCGGTCGTCGAACCGGGCGCCGAGGGCGATCAGCAGGTCCGATTTCTGCATCGCGGCGACCGCGGCGACCGTGCCGTGCATGCCGGGCATGCCCAGGTGCGACGGGTGTGAGTCGGGGAAGGCGCCGCGGGCCATCAGCGTGGTCACCACCGGGATGCCGGTCAGCTCGGCGAGCTGGCGCAGCTCGGCGGTGGCCCCGGCCTTGAGCACGCCGCCGCCGACGTACAGCACGGGGCGGCGGGCGGCGCTGATCAGCTTGGCCGCCTCCCGGATCTGCTTGCCGTGCGGCTTGGTGGTGGGCCGGTAACCGGGCAGCCTGAGCTCCGGTGGCCACAGGTAGGACGTCGCGGCCTGCAGCACGTCCTTGGGGAGGTCGACCAGCACCGGCCCGGGCCGGCCGGTGATCGCCAGGTGGAACGCCTCGGCGATCACCCGCGGGATCTCCGCCGGGTCGGTGACCAGGAAGTTGTGCTTGGTGATCGGCAGCGTGATGCCGCAGATGTCGGCCTCTTGGAACGCGTCGGTGCCGATCGACGGGCGCGGGACCTGCCCGGTGATCGCCACGATCGGCACCGAGTCCATGTAGGCGTCGGCGATCGGCGTCACCAGGTTGGTCGCGCCCGGACCCGACGTCGCCATGCAGACCCCGACCCGGCCGGTGGCCTGCGCGTAGCCGGCCGCGGCGTGCCCGGCACCCTGCTCGTGCCTGACCAGGACGTGCCGCAGCTTCGCCGAGTCGAGCAGGGGGTCGTAGGCGGGCAGGATCGCGCCGCCGGGAATGCCGAAGACGACCTGGCAGCCGACCGCCTCGAGCGAACGGACGAGCGACTGGGCGCCGGTTACGCGAACGGGCGCCCCGGCCGGCGGGGCGGGCTTGGGTCGGCTCGGCCCCCCCGGTGGGGGCGCCGGCACCGGTGTCCGTTGCGACACCGCTGGTGGGTTCGGGGCCATCGCCTGCCTCACTTATGGTCGGTCGGGTTCGGCTGGTCGGGTCGGCCCGGTCGGTCCTCAGGGCACGAAAAAACCCTCGACGGCCTAGGCCGTACGAGGGTTCGCGCGCCGCTGCCTACTTCTCAGGCGTCGGCGCGCCTGAGAAGTACGAGAACCTGCGCGGGCTGCACGGTAGCCGACCGTAGTGGTCCGAACGGGTCAACGTCAATTCACTGGGACACCGGTTCCATATCGTGGACCGCACCCGCCGTCCGGGTTCGGCGCGACCACCTGCCATGATCCCGGGTCATGACTGGCCAGCGCGCCGTGTTCCGGCTTCCCCTGGTCGCGCTGGCCGGCGTCGTGCTGCTCGCCGCCGGGGCGACCCCGATCGCGTTCGCGGCGCCGTTCCTGTGGCTGGTCTACCTGGTGCCGATCGCGCTCG
>DASSUA010000584.1:0-4308 GCA_035707525.1 Pseudonocardiaceae bacterium | reverse complement strand
GCCAGCGTGAGGTCGCCGTCGGCACCGACCGGAACCGGGAACCCGGTCGACCGCCGCAACCAGGCGGCCAGCGGCTGCGCGACGCCGAGCGCGTCCCCGGCCACCCGCACGGCGCTTCCGGCACCGAGCTCGTGGCCGCCGGCCAGCGGCTCGACCGACACCGGTACCGGCACGAGCCCCTCAAGGCCGGTCACGTCAGACGACGGTCGGCAGCCCGACGGCCGCGTCGACGGCGATGGCGACGAACAGCCCGGCGAGGTAGCTGTTGGAAAGGTGGAACAGGCGCATCGAGCGGGGCGGCTCGCCGCGGCGGACGGCGCGGTGCAGGCGGTGCGCCATCACCAGGAACCAGCCGCCGGCGGCGACCGCGGCGACCGCGTAGACGGCCGAGGTGGCCGGCACCAGCAGCAGCGACCAGCCGACCATGACCCAGGTGTAGACCACGATCTGCCGCGACACCTGCTCGGGCGTGGCCACCACCGGCAGCATCGGCACGCCGGCCGCCGCGTAGTCGTCGCGGAAGCGCATCGCGAGCGACCAGAAGTGCGGCGGGGTCCAGAAGAAGATCACGCCGAACATCACCAGGGCCGGCCAGTGGACCGAGCCGGTGACGGCCGCCCAGCCGATCACGACCGGCATGCACCCGGCGGCACCGCCCCAGACGATGTTCTGCGCGGTGCGGCGCTTGAGGCCGAGCGTGTAGACCAGCACGTAGAAGGCGATGGTGGCGACCGCGAGCCCGGCGGCGAGCAGGTTCGTGGTCGCCCACAGGAACGCGAACGACGCGACGCCCAGCGCGAGCCCGAACACCAGCGCGTGCCGCACCGGGACCTGCGCCCGGACCAGCGGGCGGCGCCTGGTCCGGCGCATCTTGGCGTCGATGTCGGCGTCCACGACGCAGTTGAGGGTGTTCGCGCTCGCCGCGGCCATGGTGCCGCCGGTGAGCGTGGCGAGCACCAGCCAGGGCGACGGGAACCCACGCTCGGCGAGCATCATCGCCGGCACGGTTGTCACCAGCAGCAGCTCGATGACCCTGGGTTTGGTGAGAGCGACGTAGGCGCCCAGCCGGGCAAGCCACCCGGCATGCGGCGTGACCCGCGAGCCGACAGCCGTCACAGCGCTCGCTCTGCGGCAACGCCGGAGGCGGTCATGGGAGTTCCGTTCGTCGTGGTGAGCGGGTCAGACCTGACCGGATGGTAGTCGTGCCCGGCCGGTTACCCGGCACTAGGGTTGACCGCGGATCAATCAGCGTCAGCGGGGTACCCCACGACTTCGAACGCTGCCCGTATCGACGACACCCAGGAGCACGAGTTTCCGTGTCCGTCACCGACGATCTACGCGCCCGCACCGTAAGCAACCTGCCCGACGACTGGACCGACCTGGACCGCAGGGCGGTCGACACCATCAGGGTGCTCGCCGCCGAGGCGGTGCAGAACGTCGGCAACGGCCATCCCGGCACCGCGATGAGCCTGGCTCCCGCCGCGTATGCGCTGTTCCAACGGGTCATGCGGCACGACCCCGCCGACCCGGACTGGACCGGACGGGACCGGTTCGTGCTGTCCGCCGGGCACTCGAGCCTGACCCTCTACCTGCAGCTCTATCTGTCCGGCTACGGCCTCGAGCTGTCCGACATCAAGGCCCTGCGCACGTGGGGATCCAAGACGCCCGGCCACCCGGAGCACGGCCACACGGCCGGCGTGGAGATCACCACCGGTCCCCTCGGTCAGGGCATCGCGTCCGCGGTCGGGATGGCGATGGCGGCCAGGCGCGAGCGCGGCCTGTTCGATCCCGACGCCGACCCCGGCACCAGCCCGTTCGACCACCACATCTTCGTGATCGTCTCGGACGGCGACATCGAGGAGGGCATCAGCCACGAGGCCTGCTCGCTCGCCGGCCGCCAGCAGCTGGGCAACCTGGTCGTCATCTACGACGACAACGACATCTCGATCGAGGACGACACCGCGATCGCGCTGTCGGAGGACGTCGGCGCCCGCTACGAGGCGTACGGCTGGCACGTCCAGCACGTGGAGTCGGGCGAGGACGTCACCGGCATCCTGCAGGCCCTCGATCGGGCCAAGGCGGAGACCGAGCGGCCGAGCCTGATCGTGCTGCACACCGTGATCGCCTACCCGGCGCCGAACGCGATGAACACCGGCAAGGCGCACGGCTCGGCGCTGGGCGCCGAGGAGGTCGCCACGGTCAAGGAGATCCTCGGCTTCGACCCGGCCGGGTCCTTCGAGGTCGAGCAGGAGGTCCTCGAGCACGCCCGGCGGGTCGTCGAGCGCGGCCGGGCGGCGCACGAGCGCTGGCAGGGTGAGTTCGAGAGTTGGGCGAAGGCCAACCCGCGGCGCCTGGAGCTGTTCGAGCGGCTGTCGCGGCGGGAGCTGCCGGCCGGCTGGCACGCCAAGCTGCCGAGCTTCGAGCCCGGCGGCAAGGGCATGGCGACCCGCAAGGCGTCCGGGCAGGTGCTGGCCGCGATCGCCGACGAGCTCCCCGAGCTGTGGGGCGGCTCGGCCGACCTGGCCGAGAGCAACCTCACCTCGATCAAGGGCGCCGACTCGTTCGGGCCGGCGAGCGTCACCACCAAGGAGTGGGGCACGTCCAACCCGTACGGGCGCATCCTGCACTTCGGCGTGCGCGAGCACGGCATGGGCGCGATCCTCAACGGGATCGCGCTGCACGGCCCCACCAGGCCCTACGGCGGCACGTTCCTGGTGTTCTCCGACTACATGCGCCCGGCCGTGCGGCTGGCCGCGCTGATGCGGCTGCCGGTGATCTTCGTCTGGACGCACGACTCGATCGGGCTCGGCGAGGACGGACCGACCCACCAGCCGGTCGAGCACCTCTGCGCGCTGCGCGCGATCCCGGGGCTGGACGTGGTGCGGCCGGCCGACGCCAACGAGACCGCGGCCGCCTGGCGGACCGTGCTCGAGCACACCGACCGCCCCGCCGGCCTCGCCCTGACCAGGCAGGACGTGCCGATCCTCGAGGGCGTGGACGCCTCGGGCGTGGCCCGCGGCGGCTACGTGCTGGCCCGCGAGTCGACGCCGCGCCCGCAGGTCGTGCTCATCGCGACCGGTTCCGAGGTGCAGCACGCCGTCGCGGCCCGGCAGGTTCTCGAGGCCGACGGGGTGGGTACCCGGGTCGTGTCGATGCCGTGCGTGGAGTGGTTCGACGCCCAGGACGAGGCCTACCGGGAGCAGGTGCTCCCGCCGACGGTGCGGGCCCGGGTGGTGATCGAGGCCGGGGTCGCGCAGCCGTGGCACCGGTTCGCCGGCGGTCTCGGCGAGATCATCTCGATCGAACACTTCGGCGCGTCCGCCGACCACAAGACGCTGTTCCGGGAGTTCGGCTTCACCGCGGAAGCGGTCGTCGCCGCGGCGTCCCGGACTCTGAAGCGAGCGGAGGGATCCCAGTGACTGGAGTCATGCAGGACACCGACCGGCTCGCCGCGCTCACCGAGGCCGGCGTGTCGATCTGGCTCGATGACCTGTCCAGGCGGCGGTTGACCAGTGGCAACCTGGTCCAGCTCGTCCGGGACAAGCACGTCACCGGCATAACCAGCAACCCGACGATCTTCGCCGCCGCGCTTTCCGAGGCGAGCGACTACGACGAGCAGGTGCGCGAGCTGGCCGAACGGGGCGCCTCGGTCGATGACACCGTGCGCGCTGTCACCACGGCCGACGTGCGCGAGGCGTGCGACGTGATGCGCGAGGTGTGGGAGCGCACCGACCGGGTCGACGGCCGGGTCTCGCTCGAGGTCGACCCGCGGTTGGCACACGAGACCGAGCGCACCTGCGCCGAGGCCGCCGACCTGTGGAAGACCGTGGACCGGCCGAACCTGCTGATCAAGATCCCGGCCACCGACGCCGGCCTGCCGGCGATCACCCGGACGCTCGGCGACGGGATCAGCGTGAACGTGACGCTGATCTTCTCCGTCGAGCGGTACCGCCAGGTCATGGACGCCTTCATGGCCGGCCTCGAGCGGGCCGGGGCCAACGGTCACGACCTGCGCGGCATGGGGTCGGTGGCGTCGTTCTTCGTCTCCCGGGTGGACACCGAGGTCGACCGCCGCATCGACGCGCTCAACAGCAGCGAGGCCACCCAGCTGCGCGGCACCGCCGCGGTCGCCAACGCCAAGCTCGCCTACGCCGCCTATCAGGAGGCGTTCGGCACCGACCGCTGGCGCGCGCTGGCCGCCGAGGGCGCGAAGCCGCAGCGCCCGCTGTGGGCGTCGACCGGCACCAAGGACCCGACCTACTCGGACACCAAGTACGTCACCGAGCTGGTCGTCGACGGCGTCGTGAA
>DASSUA010000583.1:0-2158 GCA_035707525.1 Pseudonocardiaceae bacterium | reverse complement strand
CGCCGCGCTCGCAGTACGCGACGCCCCGGTTCTGCAGCACGCGCTGCACCCAGACGTGGTCCTTGGCCCTGCGCAGGGCGGGCAGGGCGACCCGGTAGCTGTCCATGGCGGCATCGAAGCGGCCCGTGTGGTAGAGGATCGCGCCGCGCTGGGCCAGCGCCCTGGCCCGCCGCACGCCGGTGAGGCCGGCGAGCGCGGCGTCGATCTCCTTGATGGCGGCCGGCGAGCGGCCCCGCCAGCTCAACACTCCGGCGAGGGTCATCCTGGCCTCGGCGGCCAGGCCGGGTACGCCGGCCTGCTGGCCGAATCTGATCGCGCGCCGCAGGTGGCGCACCGCCAGGCTGATGTCCTGCAAATGGTGAGCGGCGTGGCCCCAGGCCCGCTCGGCGACCGCGATCGTGGCGTCGTCGTGCTCCATGCGGGCAAGCCGGATGGCCCGCTTTGCCAGGGCTATGGAGCGACCTGGGTCGGACTCCGCCATCAATAGCGCGTCACGAGCCAGGTCGCTGCCGGTCTCACTCACCTTCACCAAGCATGACGGTGTGGCAGCCGGCGCTCAACCACCTCGCCGTGATTCGGTGTATCAGCTTGCCGCCCCGGCCCCCTGAGAGAGTGAACGGGGCGGTGACGCCAGGAAGCGGAGGTTGGGGGATGTCGAATACGCCGAAGGAAACCCTGGGCAAATGGGTACCGGACGAGTTCGTCGTGGCTCTGCGGCACCTGCCGGCGGCGTTGTCCGCGCTCAGGGAGCTACCGCGGCCCGTCAACGCACCTGTGATCAAGAAGAGCACCGCTCTAGACCTCGCCCTACTCCGGATCCCGAATGTGGAGGCGGTCGCCGATAGGCTCGGCGGCCGAATCAAGACGGGCGAGCACGCGATAGACCGCGTCATTCGCGCCATCCGCGAGCACAGCCGGCAGCGGTACGGAAACTGGACGCCACTGATGGGCAAGAATCGCATGCTCGACGGTGTGCACACCGCACAGCATGTCGGGACCGGCTCCGCCGCGAAATACCCGCGGCGGGCCAGCCGGGAGCACCTCGGCGACCTTGCCGCGGACGGCTCGGCCGACCGGCCGGTGGTCGGGATCATCGACACGCCGCTGTGGGCGCATCCCGACCTCGAGGGCCGCTACCGGCGCGACGAGACCGACGTCCACCTCTCGCCGGCGGGCTGGCACTGGCACTCCGCCGGCCACGGCACGTTCGTCGCCGCGCTGGTCCTGCAGAACTCGCCGAACATCGACGTCGTGGTGCGCAAGGGCCTCGGCGCCGACGGCACCGCCGTCGCCTGGGACATCGCCGAGGAGATGGTCAAGCTCGCCAGGTCGGTCGACGTGCTCAACGTGTCGTTTTCCTGTTTCGCCGACGACGACGAGGAGCCGCTGCTGCTGGCGCGCGCGGTCGAGATGTCCGGCCCGGACACCGTGATCGTCGCCGCCGCCGGCAACTTCGCCGACCGCAGACAGGGCGATGGCCGGCTCGGCCCGCTACGGCCGAACTCCCCGATGTGGCCGGCGGCTTCCAGCCGGGTCGTCGCGGTCGGCGCCCACGACGTCGACGGCAGCCGCGCCCCGTTCAGCCCGCACGTGCCGTGGATCGATCTCAGCGCGCGCGGCATCGACGTGCCGAGCCTCTACCTGAAGGGCACGGTCCGGTTCCGCAGGCACCGCGACGACACCCCGGCCGGCGAGGAGTCCTTCGACGGGTACGCGAGCTGGTCGGGCACCTCGTTCGCCGCCGCCATGGCCAGCGGTGCGATCGCGAGACGGATCAGGAAGGGCCGTGACGGGGTCACCGCCCTCAAGGCCGCAGAGCGGGTGCGCCAGTTGGCGCCGGGCAATGGCGAGCAGGTCTGGGGCTACCAGTTCTTCGGCGGACGGTAGGCGCGTATGGCTCACGACGATCTGATAGTCATCGACCTCGTAGCCAGGGCCGGCGACGGCGACGGCGACGCCTGGGTCGAGCTGGTCAACCGGTTCGCACCGCTGGTCTTCACGATCTGCCGGCAGCACTTCCGGCTGCCGCCCGCCGAGTGCGAGGACGTCGCGCAGGGCGTCTGGCTGGAGCTGATCAGGGCGCTGCCCCGGCTGCGCGCGCCGGCCGCCCTGCCCGGTTGGCTGGCCACCACGACACGGCACGAGTGCCTGCGCCACC